>JBOGXT010000310.1:0-17249 GCA_050694635.1 Thermoleophilaceae bacterium | reverse complement strand
GCCCTGCGCGGTATGGCCCGGCGCGCCGTCCGCTTGGCGCGGTGACGTTCGCGCGGCGCGGCGCCGGCCGCCTGCACGGCCCGCTCCTCGATCGTGCGCAGCGCCACCGAGTTCCCGACCTGCTCGTAGCCCGCGAGCGCGTGCTCGAACTCCGGCAGCCGCTCGAGAAACTCGGCGAGGACGGTCTTCGTCACCCGCGGCGCGCACAGCCCGTAGCCCAGCCGCTCGAGGTAGCGGGCGTTCATGAGCTGCTCGAACTGCCCGCGCAGCGGCACCGCGAGCAACGGCTTGCCGAGGTACACCGCCTCGCTCATCAGCGAGAAGCCGCCGCCGGCCACCACGCCGCGCGCCGTGCGCAGCGCCTCCACGAAGCCCTCGTTGGAGGGCGGACGGAACTCGAGGTTGCCATCCACCACCGCCTCGTCCGGCCCGCCGCGCATCCCGTAGACGAGGCAGCGCATGCCGGTGGAGCGCAGCGCGTCGAGCACGCGCTTCTCGCCGCTGGAGTAGACGACCAGGTGATCGCCCTCCACGCTCTCCGCGCTCGCGATCTCGGGGCGCACGATCGGCGGCACCAGCGTGGTCCCCTGACGCGCGATCGGCGGGCGGAAGAAGGTCAGGACGACGTACTGGAGCGCGCCCGGCACCATCGAGCGGGTGACCGCGCGGGCGACCAGGAAGTCCTCTCGCTCGTGTCCGACGATCTCGCGATCGTGGCGGCAGCGGTCGATCATGTTGATGTTGTCGACCGCCACCAGCGGCGTGCGCGTCCAGCGCGCGAACACGCCCGACAGCGGCTCGAAGTCGCTGATCACCACGTCGGGCTTCCACTCGTCGACCGAGTGGACCCAGAGCCGGACCGAATCGGGCAGCTCGCGCCGCGCCAGGCGGACGTTCTGCAGCACCGTATGCCAGCGCTGGATCTGGCCGTCGCCCATCGCGAAGGTCGGCCCGAAGACCTCCTTCACGCGCGGCAGGCGCCCGCTCAGATGGCGCAGCGCGGCGCCGGAGGTCACCACCCGAACGTCGTGGCGTGCGAGCAGCGAGCCGATCACCACCTCCGAGCGGGTGGCGTGACCCATCCCCTCGCCGTTGACGCCGTACAGGATCCGCATCTACCCGCCCCGGGCCGCGGCCTGGATTCGCCGCAGCTTCTGGATGCGCTCGGCGTTCAACGCTTGGACCGCGGGGATGAGATCGCCCTGGTCGTAGTGGTCGACGGCGATCAGGTTAACCGGAAGGCCGAGCTTGCGCGCGCAGCGATGTGCCCGTTGCAGGATGAAAGGCTCGCGCTGGAACGGCCGGTTGGCGCGCAGCCGCGGAGGGAACAGGTCGGCCCAGTGGTTGAGCATCAGAAGGGGGCTGTCAGCGGTGCCGCGCGCCCGCGCGCAACTCAGCTGGTCGCGAGTCTTAGCCCCGAGCGGCGTGTCCTGGACGAACGAGAAGCCGTCCAGGTACCACGGCACGACGCCGTTGGCGTCCTGCTCGGTGAACACGATCACGCGCCGGTTGCGGTTGACGAGCTGGCCGAGCGTGGGCAGCGGCTCGTCCCGCTCTAGCGTGGTGACGTAGCGGTCGAGCTTCGCCCTCTTGAAGACGGCCTCGATCTCACGAGGCCGCACGTACGGCTCGATGAAGAGGATGACCACCTCACCGCGGTTCTCCTCGAGGAAGCGCCGGATCACGGTGAGCGTGTCGACCATGCGGGTGGCCCCGAGCTCGCAGACGGTGTGGCAGAGCCAGACGTCGCGCTCGCCGCCCTGGTCCCCGACGCCGAGCCGCCCGACCAGCCGCTCCGCCGCCTTGAGCACCTCGGGCGGCAGGCTCTTGGCCACGCGGTTGCGGCTGCGGCCCTCGGCCTCGAAGTCGGTGCGAACCTTGCCCTTGTCGTCCTGCGCGCCCCAGTGCGGGTCGATCAGGAACAGCCGGATCCCGTCCTCGAGCTGGCGCTTGATCGTGCGGCGCTGGTTGGCGATGAACCAGCCCGGGCTGTCGGCGGCGGAGAACGAGTTGTGGGTGCCGGCGAAGACGGCCTCGCTGAGGCGCAGCTCGCAGAGCGCGAAGGCGCCGTTGCAGGTACCGCTGCGCGCGACGGGCGTAGCGGCGCGTGGCTCCGGTCCTCCTCCGGTGACGACGACCACCAGGATCACGAGCGCCCCCGCCACGAGCGCGGCCGAGGCGGCCGCCGTCACGAGCGCTCGGCGGCGCGTCCGGCGTCCCTCGGCGACGGTCTCGTCGCGGCGCTGGAGCAGCACGAGCAGCTCGGTCGCGCCGTAGAAGACCAGGTACGCGCCGATGGCGATGGCCGTCACCTCGAGCGCGAGCGTGGGCTCGAGCACGACGAAGATCCCGAACGCGAGCGCGATGACGCCACGCAGCGCCCTGCGGGTCGTGCTCTGAGGACGCTCGAGCACGCGCCTGCGCAGCTGCTGGGCGGGATGCTCCAGCGTGTCCGGCGCGAGCGCCGCGGCCGCGCCGGCCACCACGGTCCCCAGCAGGGCGATCAGGAGGGCCCAGCTGACGAGGTCGGCGGTGTACGCGTCGAGCAACCCGGCGACGGCGTCGCGCACCTCCTCGTCGGTCACCTCGTCCTCGCCGATCACGCCGGCGAGAATGCGTGCGCGCAGGATCAGCAACGCGGCGGCGAGCAGCGCTCCGGCAGCGCCCACCGCCACGCCGCTGCGAAGGACGGCGACCCGGCGGTCGGGCGAGACGAACACGGCGCCGGCGAAAAGGGCGAGCGCGGCGATCGGCAGCACGATGCCGAGCAGGCGCACATTGTCCGCGGCGGCCAGCGTGGCTCCGGCGAACTCGCGCCGCCGCAGGGTCACCAAGTCTGGCTCGAGATCCTCCGGGATCTCCTTGGCCAGCTTGGGGGACACCGAACGCAGCGCGAACTTCACGACCTCCGCGGCGTCGCCGAGGTCGAAGAGGGCGTTCTTTCGCTCGCGCACGAAGAAGACGCGGTTGGTCTCGACTGCGGCGGCGCGGAAGACGCGCCGGAACGGACCGGTCTGGATCACCGCCTCGACCACCGACTCCAGCAGCGGGCGCGCGGCGACCAGGTCGGTGGATCCGCGGTCGATCAGGTTGACCACGATCTCGCGGCCGACCAGGTGACGAAGGCCGTCGTCTTCGAGCGCCTCGACCGCCCGGTCCGCGAACGCCTCGCTGTCGATGACCTCCTCGCGCGCGTAGAACGCGATCGTGCCCGCGAACAGCAGCACCGCCCCGAGCACCACCAACACCACCCCGGCGACCGCCCTGGCGCGATCGGAGAGGCGGCTCATCGGCGCACTTCGAGCTTGCTGGTCATGCGAGTCCAGAGGTTGCTCAGCGCACTGTAACCCGGATAGGGTGGCGACATCCCGATCGGCGAGATCATTCTCAGGTTCGAGGGAGAGAGCTTCCTCGGCGAGGAGGCCGCGCGCGCGGGGCTGATCCTCCTCGGGTCGTTGCTGCTCTCGTTTCTGTTCATCCGTACGAGCGCCCGGTTGATGCGGAGCCCGAAGGTGCCCTGGTGGCCGGGGAGCATCAAGACCGACGGCGGACTGCACGTGCACCACCTCGTCTTCGGGATCGTGCTGCTGTTGCTCACGGGCTTCGGCCTGGCGCTGCAAGCCCCAAGCCCGTGGCTCGAGATCCTCTCCGCCGGTTTCGGCATCGGCGCCGGACTGACGCTCGACGAGTACGCGCTCTGGTTGCACCTCGAGGACGTCTACTGGGCCGAGCAGGGTCGCCGCTCGGTCGACGCCGTGATCGTCGCCGCCATCATCGGCGGCCTGCTGCTGATGGGCTTCCTGCCGTTCTCAACCGACGACGGCGCGGTCCCGATCATCCTCACGATGCTCGTCGTGCTGGGGCTCGCCACGGTGGCGGTCCTCAAGGGCAAGATCTTCATGGGCATCGCCGGCATGCTGTTCCCGATCGTGGCCCTGATCGGCGCGATCCGGCTCGCCAAGCCCGAATCGTTCTGGGCGCGCCGGCGCTACAGGGAGGACAGCCGCAACCTCGCCCGCGCCACGATGCGCTACGAGAAGCACACCCGCCGCTACCGGCGCTTCCAAGATCAGGTCGCCGGTGCGCCCGCCGAAGGCCCGGGGCCCGACACGCCCGAGGGGTCGGCCGTCTAAGGAGGCCTCGCCGTGCCACACGTTCGCGCCGCCATGGTCCCGATCATGCTCGCCCTCACACTGGGGCTCGCCGCACCTGCTGCCGGTGCGCCCGCCGGAGCAGCCGACCGGGCGCTCGACCGTGCCCTTCGGAAGGTCATACAGGCCCCCGGCGGACCGCCGGGTGTCATCTCGGTCGTTCATCGCGGCGGCAGGTCATTCGTGCACCGGGCCGGGGTGGCCGATCTCGAGGGCAAGCGGCGCTGGCGGGCGTCCGACCACATGCGCCTGGCGAGCACGTCGAAGGCCTACAGCGGGGCGGTCGCGCTGTCGTTGGTGCGCCGCGGCCGGCTGGAGCTCGACGACACGATCGGCGAGGTTCTCCCGAACCTGCCACGGGCCTGGTCGGCGGTCACGCTCAGCGAGGCTCTCCACCATACGAGCGGACTGCCGGACTACACGGCGAACGCGGCTTTCCTGGCCGATTTCGGCGCCGACCTCATGCGCCGTTTCACCCGGCCGGAGCTGATCGCCTACATCGCGAACGAGCCGCTGCTGTTCCCGCCCGGCTCGGCGTACAAGTACTCGAACACGGACAACGTCGTCGTTGGGCTGATGGCCGAGGCGGTCACCAGACGGTCCTACGAACGGGCTCTGCGCACCTTCGTGTACTCGCCGCTCGGACTCACGGAAACGAGCCTCCCGAGCCGATCGCGGCTGCCGCGCCCATTCGCGCACGGCTACGACATTGCACCCGGGCAGCCGCCCGAGGACATCAGCGAGGCAGCCTCGATGTCCAGCGTGTGGGCCTCCGGCGGCATGGTGTCGACGCCGGCCGAGCTCGGTCGCTTCATGCGGGGGTACGTGGGCGGGCGGCTGTTCGGCCGCGCCGAGCGGCGCGCGCAGCGCCGCTGGGTGGAGGGTCATTCGGAGCCGATCGGGCCGGGCACGAACTCCGCCGGCCTGGCCCTGTTTCGCTACCGGCTGAGCTGCGGGACCGTCTACGGCCACACGGGCAACTTCCCCGGCTACACCCAATTCGTCGCCGCCAGCTCCGACGGTCGCCGCTCGGCGACGGTTTCGGCGAACACCCAGCTCAGCCAGGACAGGGCCAGCAAGCCGGCCTTCCGCGCGCTGCGCAAGGCCTTCGCGCGAGCCGCCTGCGCCGCACTGGCGACCGGCTGAGGCCAGGCTCCGCATGGCGATCGGACTGGCGCTCGCGGCTGCGCTGCTCTTCGCTTTGGGGACCGTCCTCCAGCAGGAGGTGGCGTCGACCGCCTCCGAGGAGGAGGCTCGCAAGGCCGGCTTCCTGTTGCAGCTCGCGCGCAAGCCGCGCTGGCTGGCGGGCATCGCCGCCGACGCGCTCGGCTTCGTCGCCCAGGCCGCGGCCCTCGCCGTCGGTCGCATCGTCGTGGTTCAGCCGTTGCTGGCGACGAGCGTGGTGTTCGCGCTGCCGCTCGGGGCCAAGCTCGGTGGCCGGCACGTCGTGCGGCGCGAGGTCGTGGCCGCGATCGCGGTAACGTTCGGGCTCGGCGTGTTCCTGGTGGTGGCCGACCCCTCCGGCGGGGTCGACAACCCGCCGGCGGGCGACTGGATCGCGTCGTTCGCCGTGACCGGCGGGGTGTGCGGGGCGCTCGCGCTCGTGGCCCGCGGGCGCCCGCCCAAGCATCGCGCCGCGCTGTTCGGCACCGCGGCCGGGATCCTCTTCGCGCTGAGCGCGGCGCTCACCAAGACGACCGTCGAGCAGATCGACGACGGCGTGCTGGCCGTGCTCGAAAGCTGGCAGCTGTACGCCCTGATCCCGGTCGGCTACGTGAGCATGGCGGTCAGCCAGAGCTCGCTTCAGACGGGCGCGCTCGCGGCCGCCGTGGCCACGCAGATGTCGATCAACCCGATCACCAGCCTGCTGCTCGGGACGCTCGCCTTCGAGGAATCGATCCACGAGACCCCGGCGACGGTGCTCGCCGCCCTGGCCGCGTTCGCGGTGATGATCGCCGGGATCGTGTTCCTGGCATTGCATGCGCAGGACGAGCCGGCGCCGGCGGCGGCCTGAGCCGTCCTAGGACAGGACAGCTAGTCGCCGGCCGGCTCGACCGAGATGACCCGGCCGCGGCGGCCGGTGGCGAACTGCACCGTGCCGGGGCGGGTGGCGAAGATCGTGTCGTCGCGGCCGAGGCCCACGCCCTCGCCGGGCTTGAAGCGCGTGCCGCGCTGGCGCACGATGATCTCCCCGCCGCTGACGGTCTGGCCGGCGAACACCTTCACGCCGAGGCGCTTGGCGTTCGAGTCGCGGCCGTTGCGGCTCGACCCGAGGCCCTTCTTATGAGCCATCCTCGTCCTCCTGCTGCTTCTTCTTCGCGGAGCGCTTGGCCGCGCCGACCTTGATGTCGGCGATCTCCAGGCGCGTCAGATCCTGGCGGTGGCCATAGCGGCGCTTGTACCCGCGCTTCGGCTTGAACTTCAGCCCGTGGATCTTCTTGCCGCGCTCGTGGCCGGTGACAGTGGCCCTCACGGTGATCCGGCCGAGCTCGCCGGGCTCGAGCACCGACTTGTCCCCGTCAGCGTAGAGCAGCGGCTCGAGGTCGACCTTCGCGCCCTCGTCCGCGGACATGCGGTCGACGACGATCGAGTCGCCTTTCGCGACGCGGTACTGCTTCCCACCGACTCTGACAACGGCATAGCTCATGGTGAAGTCGATCCGCGCGAACTCGGCCTACCCGAGTGCTTGCGGCCCAGCGGGCCAGTCTAGCGAGCGAGCACCAGCATCATGGCGGGCCCCCGTCACATCGGGGAGGCCCTAGTCTCGCACCCTGATTTCCCTCGGCCGCACCCCTAGAACCCCGGCCAAACCCCGACCCGGCCGCGCCGCCTGGGCGATCAGCAGCCCCGCCGCCACCAGGACGGCGCCGCCCAGCGCCCGGGCCGTGATCGCCTCCGAGTAGAGCGCGGCGCCGAACACGAGCGCCCCGAACGGCAGCAGCATCGCCAGGAACGACGTCGCCTGGGCGCTGATGTGTCGCAGCAGCACGGTCAGCCCGACGAACGCGACCGCAGAGCCGATCATCGCCAGATAGGCGATCGAGCCCACCGACTCGGCGGTCCACGCGGCGTCGCCCCAGCTCTCGCCGATCCCCGACGCGACCAGCAGCAGCACGCCGCCCCCGAGCATGCCCCAGCCGTTCAAAGCGACCGCGTCGAGCTCACGCGCGCGCAGCTTGAGCGAGATGTTCCCCACCGACGCCCCCAGCGGCGCGACGGCGAGTGCAGCCGCGCCCGCCAGGGCCAGCTCGGGATCGCCGCTGTCCGCGCTCTCGGCGAACGCGAGCGCCAGGCCGCCGATGGCGATGAGGATGCCGACCACGAGCCGCGCGCGCAGCGGTTGATCGGGGAGGAGGACGGCGCCCAGGAACGCCGTGTAGAGCGGCAGCACGCCGAAGAGGACCGCCGCCAGGCCGGACGGGATGTGCTGCTCGCCCCAGTAGACGAGCCCGTAGGCGAGCGCGAAGGGCATGAGCGCGAGGATTCCGGCGAGCCGGGCGTCGGTGCGCAGCGAGCGCCCGCGCGCGGCCGCGAACGCGAGCAGCACGATGCCGGCGGCGGCGAAGCGGATGCCCGCTCCGAGCAGCGGCGGGCAGTCCTCGAGGCCGATCTTGATCGCCACCCACGTGCTCGACCAGATCAGGACGAGCAGGGCGTACAGCGCAGGCACCCACGAACGGCTCACGCACGCCGACGTTAGCGGGCGGCCAGGTTCGGCGAACGAGGCTCATCCCCGCGAGGCGGCCGTCCGACAAAGCCATCGATGAACGCCGATCGCGGCCTCGGGTCGCTCGACACGGTGCGCGAGGGCCTTCGTCGCCTCGTGGCCGAGATGATGGGGCTGGACGAGCTGGTACCCATGCTGAACGCGCTCTTCGGCATCCGCCTGCCCGAGGACGCGGCTCTCAGGGCCCCGACCGCCACGGACCTGGCCCGTCTTGTGGAAGAGGCGTGGTTCGGCAGCGGAGCGACCGCGGATGAGCTGGTGGAACGAATCGCGGCGCTTGCCGACGAGTAGCGCCGTGCCGCAAGCACTCGGCTTGGCCGAGTGCGCGCGGATCGACTATTCGTCGCGGTGCACGGTCTCCGGTGAGAAGGCCGGCAGGCAGACCGCGACGTACTCGGCGCCCTCGGGCGTCGAGTAGCGCACCCACTCCCGCGCCCGCGTGAGAACGCCCTGTCCCGCCGCCACCTCGACGGCGCCGTCCTCGCTCTCCACGCGCAGCGTCCCGGACAGCACCACCGTGTACTCGTCGAACTCCGGACGCTGGCCGGGCTCGACCCAGCCGGCCGGAGAGCGCATGCGCGCGACGCTCACGCGCCCCTCCGAGTTGCTCGCGCGGCCGGCGAACTCGTCGATGAGCTTGGGGGACTCGCCGGCCGCCTCCACGCGCACCGGGGACTCGATCAGCTGCGGCATCAGCTCGAGGCCTCCGCCTTCTTGCGCCGGCCGCGACCGCCTCGGCGCCCGCGGCGGCGCCGGCGCCCGTTGCCGGACTCGTCGGCCGCCGGTGTGACCAGGCCCTCGGGCGGGTCCACCAGCGAGGCCTGGGCTGCGCTACGGCCGACCTTCTCGATCCGCACGAGCGTCCGCTCGCCCACCAGCGACGCCGCTCCGAACACCGAGATCACGTAGCCGTCCAGCTTCGCGACGGCGTCGTCCTCGTTGTACATGTGCGGCTCCTCGATCTTGACGAGCACCTCCTCGCCCTCGCGGAACGGGAGCGCGCGCTCCTCCACCTCGTCGCGGCTGCCCTCGAGCACCACCTCGAAGTGGTCGATCGGGAGCGCCTCGGTGCCCTCGAAGTGGAAGTGGCGGCCGGTCTCCTCCTCGATCTGCACGATCGGCCCGGGCACGCCATGGCCACCGACCAGGATGGCGGCGACCTTCGGGTGCACCCGGATCAGGAACGCGGGCCCGGACCGCTCGGCGGCCACGTCGCGCAGCCACCGGTCGACCTCGATCGCCACAGTCTCCTCGGAGAGCACCACGCCCTCGCCCTCGCAGGTGGGGCAGGCCTTGGTGAGGATCTCGCGCACGCCGTCGGTCACGTTCTGGCGCGTCATCTCGACCAACCCCAGCGGCGAGATCTCGACCACGTAGGTCTTGGTGCGGTCCTCGTCGAGCGCCTTGCGCAACACCTTCAGCACGGCGTCGCGGTTGCGCGCGCGGGACATGTCGATGAAGTCGATGACGATGATCCCGCCGATGTCGCGCAGGCGCAGCTGGCGAACGACCTCCTCCGCCGCCTCGAGGTTGGTCCTCGTGATCGTGTCCTCGAGCTTGGCGCCCTTGCCGCGGCCGGTGAACGAGCCCGAGTTGATGTCGATCACCGTCATCGCCTCGGCGTAGTCGATCATCAGGTAGCCGCCGCTCGGCAGGTCGACCCGGCGCTTGAGCACCGACTGGATCGCCTCCTCGACGCCGTAGCGCTCGAACAGCGGCTCGTCGTCGCGGTAGTAGGCGAGGCGCCCGAGCAGCTCCGGCGCGGTGCGATTGAAGAACGACTCGAGCCGGTGGTGCTGCTTCTCGTCGTCGACGATCGCGTTCTCGAACTCACCCGAGAAGATGTCGCGCGCGACCCGGACCGACAGGTCGGCCTCCTGGAACGCCATCGCCGGCGCCGGGGTCTCGGCGGCGCGCTTCTGCAGCACGTCGTGCAGCTTGTGCAGGTACTTGATCTCGCGCTCGAAGTCCTCGCGCTTGGCACCCTGGGCGGCCGTGCGGACGATCACGCCGCCGTCGCCCAGCTCCGCCTTGCCGGCGGCGCGGCGCACGCGGTCGCGCTCCTTGTCCTCGAGCCGGCGCGAGACGCCGACCCCGTCGCCCTGCGGCACGTAGACGAGGTAGCGGCCGGCGATCGAGAGCTGCATCGAAAGGCGCGGACCCTTGGTCTTCAGCGGGTCCTTGATCGCCTGGACCAGGATCTCCTGGCCCGGCTTGCGCAGCTCGGTGATCCGCTTGCCCTTGCTCCCGCGCCCGCCGCGGCCGCGGCGGGCCACCTCGATGCCGGGGAATACCACGTCGTCGGCGTGCAGGAAGCCGTTCTTCTCCAGCCCGATGTCGACGAACGCCGCCTCGAGCCCGGGCAGGACGTTGTCGACCTTGCCCTTGTAGACGTTTCCGACGATGGACCGCGACCCGCGGCGCTCGATGTAGAGCTCCGCGACGCGCCAGTCGTCGCTTGTCTTCTTCGCGCGACCCCGGCTAGTGCCGGAGGTGGTTCCCTCCGACTCCAGGATCGCGACTCTGGTTTCGCCACGGTCGACCGTGACGAGCAACTGCTTTCTCAAAAGGAAGCCCTCTCATAGTTCAGAGGCCCTTGGCGGCAGCCGTTTCGCGCGCCTGCGCGTGTATCGACTGCAACAGGCCGATGGCCATCAATGTCGTAAGCACCGACGACCCTCCATAAGACAGTAGTGGGAGGGGGATGCCGGTGATGGGCATGATCCCGATGGTCATGCCCACGTTGACGAAGACCTGGAACATCAGCATCGCGGTGATGCCGCCGGCGACCAGCGCGCCGTAGAAGTTCTTGGACATCGTCAGGATCCTCAACGCCCTCCAGATCATGAGCGCGAACAGGGACAGAACGAGCGCCGCCCCCACGAAGCCGAACTCCTCACCCACGACGGAGAAGATGAAGTCCGTGTGGTGCTCGGGGAGGAAGTCGAGCTCGGTCTGGGTGGCCTCGGCGCGGCCCGTCTTGCCGCCTGCGCCGATCGCCGTCAGCGACTGATTGATCTGATACCCCTGATCGGCAGGATCGTTCGAGGGGTTGAGGAACGCCGTGAGGCGGTCCATCTGGTACGGCTTCAGCACCTCGACCCCGACCGCGGGGGCGGCCAGCAGCACGACCGCGATCGCGGCCGCCCCCAGCCCCGCCAGCGCGGCGAAGTGCGTCCACCTGGTGCCCGCCACGAACAGCACGGCGAGCACGATGGCCAGGTAGACGAGTCCGGAGCCCAGGTCCGGCTGGGCGATCACGAGCATGGCCGGCACGAGCGCCAGAAGCACGATCCGGCTGGTCGTCTCGCGGTCCCCAAGCTTCCGCGTGCGGTCGATCGTGAAGGCCGCCAGCGCCACGACCAGCAGCAGCTTGCCCAGCTCCGACGCCTGGAAGTTGAAGAAGCCGAACTCGATCGCACGCCGCGATCCGCGCGCCGAGAAGCCCAGCGCGTAGACGAGCACGATCGAGACGATCATGAAGCCGTAGACGCCGAACTTCCAGTCGCGCAGGCGCGAGTAGTCGAAGCGCGCCAGCAGCAGCATGAGCACGATGCCCACGCCGGCGTACGCCAGCTGGCGGTACACGTAGTAGTTCGGTTGGCCGGCGATGTCGTCG
The DNA here is from genome assembly GCA_050694635.1 of Thermoleophilaceae bacterium. GTDB lineage: Bacteria > Actinomycetota > Thermoleophilia > Solirubrobacterales > Thermoleophilaceae > JACVRW01. Next base: position 5,752 of record JBOGXT010000310.1, on the reverse strand, counting down.
GCGGTGCCGACGCGGACCGTGTAGACGCTCGCCGCCACCAGCCCGAGCGTGGCGAGCAGCAGCAGCGGGTCCAGCCGGAGCAGGCGTGGTCCTCTCTCGCGGAAGTCCTGGACGGGCGTGGCGTTCATCGGCCGGCCACCATCAGTCCTGCGAGCTCCCGCCCGCCACGAGCTGCCGCTCGTCCACGTCGAAGAGCTCGGCCAGGATCAGCCGCGCCATCGGCGCGGCCATGTCGGCGCCGAAGCCGCCGGCCTCGTCGGTCACCGCGACCACGTACTTCGGGTCGGGCCAGGGGGCGAGCGCCACGTACCAGGACTGGTCGGCGCGCCCGAGCCCCTTCTCCGCCGTTCCGGTCTTCCCCGCGATCGGGATCGGGAAGCTCTCGAAGACGGGCGTCGACGTGCCGCCGGGGGCGCTGGCCGCCCCGCGCAGGCCGTCCAGGATCGCCTGCCTGTAGTCGGCCGGGATGTCGAGCCGCCGCGCGGTAGGCGCCTCGAGGTTCTGCTCCGCCTGCCCGGCCGAGTTCTCGATCCGCTGGCCGAGCCGCGGCCGGAGCACCTTGCCGCCGTTGGCGATAGCCGCGTAGGCCACCGCCATCTGGAGCGGGTGGGCGGCCAGGTCGCCCTGCCCGACCGAGAGGTTGACGTTGTCGCCGACCGACCAGGGACGGTCCTGCCAGCCGCACTCGCCCAGCGAGATCTCGGCCGGCGTCGGGTTCCTGCGCTCGACGCAGCGGGAGAACTTGCGGTACTGGCGGTCGCGCCAGGCCTTGGACGGCACGAAGCCGGGGCTCTCCTCGGGAAGGTCGATGCCCGTGAGGCGGCCGAGGCCGAGCCGCCGCGCCCAGGTCTGGAGCGCGTTCCCGTCGCCGCGACCGTCCATGTCGCGGCCGAGCTGGTAGAAGAAGACGTCGCTTGACACCGTCAGCGCCTGGCGCAGCGCCAGGACGCCGTGGGCCACGTCGCCGGCGTTGCGGAACACCTGGTCGCCGACGGTCAGTGAGCCGGGGTCGCTCAGCGGGGTATCGGGTGTGATCAGCCCGCTCTGGAGCGCCGCCGTGGCCGTGATCAGCTTGAAGGTGGAGCCGGTCGGGTAGCCGCCCGCGACCGCGCGGTTGGTCAGCGGGGCGCCGTTGTCCTCGGCAGTCAGCGCCTTGTAGTCGGACTCGCGCACCACCTTGGCGAACAGGTTTGGGTCGAACGACGGGTGCGAGCCGAGCGCCAGCACCTCGCCGTTGTTGACGTCCATGACCGCGAAGGCGCCCAGGCCGGTGCCGCCCGCGAGCGCGGTCTGCCCGGCGCGCTGGACGTCGAGGTCGAGCGCGAGCCGGAGCTGCTTGCCCTGCTGCGGGTCGCGCTTGCGCAGGTAGCCCTTGAGGTTTCCGAGCGCGTCGACCTGCACGCGCGTGGCGCCGTTTCGGCCGCGCAGGAAGCGGTCGTACTGTCCCTCGATGCCCGCCTTGCCGATCCGGTCGCCCATCTCTACGCCGGCGAAGGTCGGATCGTCGAGCTCCTCGGCGCTCACCTCGCCCACGTAGCCGAAGAGGTGCGCGCCAAGCTCGCGGTGCGGGTACTCGCGCAGGAAGACGGGCTCGACGGTCACGCCCCGGAAGTCCTCGCGGCGCTCGCCGAGGTACATCACGACCTCGTCCGGCACGTCCTGCTTGACCGTGGCGGTCGAGAAGGGCAGCTCGTCGAACTGCGCGTTCACGCGCCGCTCGATCACCGCGGGACGCATCCGCAGGAGCTTCGCCAGGCGGCGGTAGAGCGCTCGGCGCCTGCCCTCGTCCTCGGAGAGCTGGTCCGGGGTGATCTTGACCGCGTTGCCGACCCGGTTGCGCACGAGGACACGGCCCTCGCGGTCCACCATCTCGCCGCGCGGGGCCTGCACCTTGATCTCCCGCAGCTGGTTGTTCTGGGCCTCGGCCACGTACTTGTCGCCGGACAGCACCTGGAGGTACCAGAGCCGGAAGAAGATGACCGCGAACGCGGCCAGCGCGACGCCGCCGATGATCGCCACGCGGAAGGCGAGCTGCGGCGTGAGCGTGGGGCGGCGCTCGTTGTCGAGGTACATCCGGGTCTAGACCTCCAGCCCCCGCAGGCCGAGCGGGCCGGCCTCGCGCGGCGGGCGCCGGCGGCGGCGCACCTCGAACGGGTCGACCGCCAGCGAGGGGCGGAGCAGCCTGCGGGTGCCGGTGAACACCGGGAAGGCAAGCAGCGCATTCAGGATGACCGTCACGACCATGTCGCGGAGCACGAGCGGGCTGACCCTCGCTCCGATGTCGAGCATGAGCGACACCGCGGCGAACGCCGTGACCCAGGCCGCGGTCGCGGCCGCGCCCACCGGGATCGGCAGGAGGCCGTGGCTCGGGTCGCGCACCTCACGGAAGCGGCCGACGCCGTAGCCGACGGCGGTCAGCACGAGCGAGGAGGCGCCCATCGTCGCCCCGGTCAGCAGGTCGAGCAGGAAGCCGGCTGTGAAGCCCGCCGACGAGCCCGAGACGCTGCCGCCGTAGTAGGCCACCGCCGCCACGGCCAGCACCACCAGGTCGGCGTGTCCGCCGGCGATGCCGATCTGGCTCAGCGCCGACAGCTGGAGCACCACGGCCAGCAGCAGCAACACCCCCACGCGGACAAACGCGCCCGGGGAGAGGATCACCCGCCCGCCTCCTGCAGGGCGGCGGCCTCCTGGGCCACGCCGCGGCGTGTCAGCACCTGCACGACGTCCAGCTCGCGCAGGTCGGCGAACGGCTTGACGTGCACGCGCTGGTAGGTCTCGAGCTCGTCGAAGTCGACCTTGCTCACGCGCCCGATCGGGATGCCGCGCGGGAACAGCGACTCGAGGCGCGAGGAGGTGAAGCCCGACGTGATCACGAGCGTGTTCTCGGTCACGCGGCGCCCGCTCTCGACGCTCTCGAGCAGCAGGTCGTCGGGGTTGCCGACCTCGGGCCGCACGACGCCGGTGACCCCCTCCGGAAACACCTGGGCGGAGACGCCGCTCTGGCCGTCTGTGATCAGCCGCACCTCGGAGGTGCCACCGGTCGCGCTCGTGATCTTCCCGACCAGGCCGCCGGCGGCGATCACCGGCTGGTCCACGCGCACTCCGTCGCCCGTGCCCTTGTCGATCTTGACGCTCGAGTGCCAGACGGTCGGCGACTTCGCGATGACCCGGGCGGTCACGGGCTCGGTGCCCTGCGGGAAGTAGTCCTGCTGGTGGAGCTCGGCGATCCCCTTCAGCTGGCCCGAGTCGCGCACCGCGGTCTGGGCCTCGGCGAGGTCGGTCCGGAGTCGCTCGACCTCCTTCTTCAGCGCCTCGTTCTGGTCCTTGGCGTCGATCGTGTCGCCGGCCCAGCCGAAGAAGTCGCGCACCGGCTTGAGCGCGCGGCTGGCGCCCGTCTCGATCGGCGCGAACCCCTCCTGGGCGCCGCGCTGGAGCGTGTGGAATGCGCCGCCGCCGGACTCGCCGAAGTAGGCCGTGAGGATCGCGATCGACAGGGCAACGAAGACGGCGAGCACCGCCCGCCTCCTGCGGATTGCCTTCCTGTCGTACATTCGCTAGGCCTCGACCGAGGGCCCGGCGCCGTCAGCGCCGCCGGCTCGTTCGGGAATTCTTGTTGGCGCGGTGGATGGCCTCGAATTCCTCGAGGCTGCGGCCGGAGCCCACCGCCACGCAGGTGAGCGGGCTCTCGGCCAGGTGGGCGGGCATCTGCGTCTCGTCGCGCAGGCGCTCGTCGAGCCCCTGCAGCAGCGCTCCCCCGCCCGCCAGCATGATGCCGCGGTCCATGATGTCCGAGGCCAGCTCCGGCGGCGTGCGGTCGAGCGTCTCCTTGACCGCGTCGATGATCGCCTGGAGCGGCTCCTCGAGCGCGATGCGGACCTCTTCGCTCGTGAGCACGATCGTCTTGGGCAGGCCGGAGACGAGGTCGCGGCCGCGGATCTCGGCCTGGACCTCCTCGTCGAGCGGGAAGGCCGAGCCGATCTCGAGCTTGACCTCCTCCGCCGTCTGCTGGCCGATCATCAGCTTGTACTCGCGCTTGACGTAGTTGATGATCGCCTCGTCGAGCTCGTCGCCGCCGATCCGGATCGACTGCGACACCACGATTCCGCCGAGCGAGATCACCGCCACCTCGCTCGTGCCTCCCCCGACGTCCACCACCATGTTGCCGGTGGGCTCGCCGACCGGGAGCCCGGCGCCGATGGCGGCCGCCATGGGCTCCTCGATCAGGTAGGCCTGGCGTGCGCCGGCGCTCAGGCAGGCCTCCTCCACCGCGCGTTTCTCCACGCCGGTCACCCCGCTCGGCACGCAGACGACCACGCGCGGGTGCGCCCAGCGGTTCTGGTGCACCTTCTGGATGAAGTGCCTGAGCATCTGCTCGGTGACGTCGAAGTCGGCGATCACGCCGTCCTTGAGCGGCCGGATCGCCTGGATCGTCCCGGGCGTGCGGCCCAGCATCCGCTTGGCCTCGATGCCGACGGCGTGCACCTCGGCGGTGCGCGAGTCGATCGCCACCACCGACGGCTCGGACAGCACGATGCCGCGGCCGCGCACGTAGACGAGCGTGTTGGCGGTGCCGAGATCGACGGCCATGTCACGGCCGCCCATGCCGGTGAGGTAGGAGAAGAAGCCCATTCGCGACGTTGGATGGTGAGGATAGGCGCCGGGGCGGCAGCACGGCAGGCCGGCCGCCCGCGGGGGACGGGCGCCGTGGGCCGCGCCCGGCCGGAGGCTGGCAGTTTAGCGGCCCGCGAGGAGGTCGGGCGCGAGGCGCAACAGGGCCGCCACCGGCAACCCGACGACATTCCAGTAGTCACCCTCGATCTCCTCGACCAGCGCCGCTCCCCTGCCCTGGATCGCGTAGGCGCCCGCCCGCCCCTCCCACTCGCCCGTGGCCAGGTACCAGGCCAGGTCCGGCTGCTCCAGCCGGCGAAAGCGCACGCGCGTAACCGCCACATCGCTGCGCTCGCCGCCGCCCGGCTCGCGCAGCGTGATTCCGCTCATCACCTCGTGCGTTCGCCCCGACAGCCGCCGCAGGAAGGTCTCGGCCTCCGCCGCGTCGCGCGGCTTGCCGAAGACGTGGCCGTCGAGCACGACCGCGGTGTCGGCGCCCAGCACGCGCTCGTTTGCGCTCGTTACGGCGCGCGCCTTGCGCATGGCGTTCTCGCGCACCAGGCGGCGCGGGTCGCCGGTCGCGAGCTCCTCGACCTCCGGCGCCTCCACCCGGAACTCGACCCCGAGCTGCTCGAGGATCGCCCTTCGCTGCGGCGAGCGCGAGGCCAGGATCACTCCGGCGCGGGCCAGCCCGCGCCCTCGTGCACGGCGGATCAAAGCTCGGGGAAGAACAGCCCGATCTCGCGCGTCGCGGACTCGGCCGAGTCGGAGCCGTGCACGAGGTTCGTCTGGACCTCGAGGCCGAGCTCGCCGCGGATCGACCCTGCGTCAGCCTCGAGCGGGTTCGTGGCGCCGATCACCTGGCGCGCCGCCGTGACCGCCTCGTACCCCTCCAGCACGAGCGCGAGCAGCGGGCCGCCGGTGATGAACTCGACCAGGTCGCCGAAGAACGGCTTCTCGGCGTGCTCGGCGTAGTGGCGCTCGGCCAGCTCGCGCTCGACCGTCATGTGCTTCATCGCGACGATCGCGAGGCCCTTGCGCTCGAAGCGGGCGAGGATCTCGCCCGTCAGCCGCCGCTCGAAGGCATCGGGCTTCACCAGGATCAGGGTCCGGTCCATCGGTCTCCTCTCGGTTTGATCTGGGA
>JBOGXT010000309.1:0-2083 GCA_050694635.1 Thermoleophilaceae bacterium | reverse complement strand
GAGCCGCTCGTCGGCCTCCAGCTCGAGGCCCTTGGGGCCCCCGATCACGAAGCAGAGGTCGCGCCCGTTGCGGCGGCGCTCCTCGAGCCAGTCGCTGAACTCCTCCGAGCTGAGCGACCGGCCCTCGCTCGAGAGCAGCACGGTGAGCGCGCGGTCGGGGATGCGCGGCGGCACCTTCTCGTCCTCGCGCACCTCGACCAGGTCGACCTTCACGTGGCCCGCAAGCATCTTCCTGTAGTGCTCTACGTCGTCCTGGTAGGGCGGGCGCAGGCGCCCCACGGCGATCAGGGAGATCCGCATCGGGCTGCGATACTACGCGCGTGCCAGAGGACACCGAGCGCCACTTCAACATCCACACCGATCCCGACACGATGGCGGGCCACTACGCCAACTTCGCCAACGTGTCCCATTCGGACTACGAGTTCACCATCACCTTCGCGCGGGTCGATCACGAGGTTGAGGAGGGCGAGGTGCCGGGGGTGGTGGTGTCGCGCATCAACCTCTCGCCCCGCTTCATGCGCGAGCTGATCGACGCCATGGAGGACAACTTCTCGAAGTGGCGCACGCGCGAGGGGATCCGCGACCTGCCCGAGTTCGACGGGCCGCCGGAGAGCTCGGACACCAGCTAGCCGCGCAGGTAGGCTTCGCAGACCGCCACCGCGCACTCGATGGACCCCCAGCTGAGGTTGTCGGGCGTGTCGGTCGGCCAGTGGTAGTTGGCCGGGAACTTCGTCTCGTCCACGCCGCCCAAAGTGCAGGTGCGGTAGCCGGCGCGCAGCGAGATCAGCCCGTCGGTGGCGGCCACGGTGCGCAGCCCACGCCGCAGCTCGACTCCGGCGGCCGCGCCCGCCGCGGCCAGCGCCTCCCGCGAGCGCTCGTCGTAGAGGCGCATGCGCAGCATGCCCTCGCCCTCCACCACGCAGAGCTGGGGAGAGCCGACGCACTCCAGGCAGACGAACTCGGTCGTCTCGCGCGGGAGCTCGGCGAAGTGGCGCCGGCCGTAGGCCTGCATCCCCTCCATGAACGACTCCTCGGAGCCGGTCGAGAGCAGGATCACGCGCACCCCCTCCGGCGGCTCGTCGCGCAGGGTGTGGGCGAGCGCCACGAGCACGGCCACCGCGCTCAGGTTGTCGTTGGCTCCCGGCACCACGCCGCGGGCGCCGATGTCGGCCATCGCGGCCACGGCGCCCCCGGCGAAGAAGCTCCCGGCCGCCCGCAGCGCGCGCCGGCCGGTCAGGCCCCAGAGCGCGAGCAGCAGCGGCCCGAGGAAGACGCCGTAGAGGATCGGCAGGCTCTGGTCCGCCTTGGCGTGCAGCTTCGGCATGCGGTTCATCGCGAGGCGCGGCAGCGCGGGGTGGAAGACCAGGCCGGAGTGCGCGGCGTCGTGGTGGGACACGACGACCACGGTGCGCCGGGCCTCCGGGTCGCCCGCCTCGGCCACCACGTTCCAGGTCGGGCGGTGCGGAAGGGTTCGCCGCCGAAACCACAGCCTGCCGCCGCTCACGTCGTCGTAGACGCCGGCGGCCGCCAACGCCCCCGCGATCGCGGCGAGCAGGCGCCCGCCGCGCGACGCGAGCAGTGCGCCCGCGTTCAGCAGGCCGAGCGGCCACCAGTACCCGCCGTGCGCTCGCTCCTCCTCCACCCGCACCGAGCGGCAGCCGGCCCCGCGAAGCTCGCCCGACAGCCACTCGGCCGCACGGCGCTCGCCCTCGGAGGCGGACGGTCGCTCGTGCGAGGCGAGCTCGCGGACGATTCGCTCGATCAGTTCTCGTCTCGCCACGCCTCCCCTATTCCTATCCGCTCGACGGTGGTCGGGTGGGTCCCGAACAGGACGTGCAGCGGGTCAGGGGGGTCGGGATCGGAGACGTTCCGGATCGCCAGGCGGCGCTCCAGCTGGACGAAGGCCGCCGGGTCGCGCGTCAACGACAGCGAGTACGCGTCGGCGCGGCCCTCGACCTGGCGCGACAGCACGTTGGACGCCACCCCCATCCCGAAGGCCACCAGCCCGATCGCCAGCGCGATGGCCGGAAGCACCGCCGGGCCCGGCTTCATGGCGGGGTCGCCGAGGCCCTCGCGCCGGGCG
>JBOGXT010000308.1:0-10376 GCA_050694635.1 Thermoleophilaceae bacterium | reverse complement strand
GCGCGCGGCAGCCGGAGCTCGGGCTCGCCGCTCTGCCGGCGCCGCGCGCCCTGCCGGTCAGCCGCCTCTCCTACTCCGGCCTCGAGGCCTACCGCCGCTGCTCCTACCGCTTCTACCTCGAGCGGGCGCTAGGGCTCCCGCAGGCCGATCCTCCCTTCGCCGCCGAGCCGCTTCCGGAGACCGGCATCGGCCCGCTGCTGCGCGGCACGCTCGTGCACCAGCTGCTCGAGCGGCTCGACTTCCGCCGCCCGCTCGCGCCCGCGGAGCCGGATGTGGCCGCCCTGGTCGAGAGCCACGGCGCCACGGCGAGCCCAGACGAGATCGCCGACCTGCGCGACATGGTCGAGCGCTTCGCCGGCTCCGCTCTCCGCGAGCGGCTCGCCCGCGCGCGCCGGGTGCGCACCGAGCTGCCCTTCAGCTTCACGCTGGAGCCGCCGGGCGCGGGCGGGCGCAGCCTGCTGGTGGGCGGGGTGGTCGACGTCCATGCGGCCGAGGACGGGGACGGCCTCCTGGTGGTGGACTACAAGAGCGACCCCCTCGACGGACGCGACCCCGCCGAGCTGACCGCCGAGGCCTACTCGACCCAGCGCCTCGTCTACGCCCTGGCGGCTCTGGGGGGCGGCGCCAAGCGCGTCGAGGTGGTCCACTGCTTCCTCGAGCAGCCCGACCGGCCCGCCGCGGCGGCCTTCGAGGCGGCCGACGCCGGTCGGCTCGAGGCGGAGCTTTGGGAGCTCGCCCGCGGGGTGGTCGAGGGGCGCTTCGAGCCCGCGGCCGAGCCGCATCTCGAGCTGTGCGCCACCTGCCCCGGCCGCGCCGCGCTCTGCTCCTGGCCGGAGGAGCGAACCCTGGCTCCCCTTTCCGTCGGGGGCCGCACCTAACCTGCGGCCATGGCTCTCTGCTTCATCGAACCGCAGGAAGCGATCAGGGTCGTCGCCGAGAGCGTCGGCCGCGAGGCCCGCCGGCAGCTGCTGGGCGAAGTCGTGCGCGCATGGGTGGACGAGATCCCGGACGACGAGCTCCAGGTGCACTACGCCAAGGCGGTCGAGGAGCTCGACGACGACGACCTCTCGATCCTCGCGGCGTGGCACGCCTCGCTCGAAGTCGGGCGGCCGATCGCCAACAAAGACTTCCTGCTGGCGGCCTTCCCGAGCCTCGGCGAGCACCGCCGCGAAGCGCTGCGGATCGCGGCCGGGTTCAAGGGGGACGACGCCTTCGAAGCCGGGGTCAGCGAGGAGCAGGCGCTTGACACGGTGCTGCCCTGGCTCTCGGACGCCCGGTTGATGGAGCTGGCCGGCGAAGCGGTCGAGCTGTACTGCTGGGACCGGTTGGGGTCGGACAACTAGCTAGCCCGCGCGGCCGGTTCCCGCGGAGCTGTCCTGGATCGTGGGGCATATAGCCCCACAGGGCAGGACAGTGTGCACACCGCGGCTGTCCCGAGGCGGTGGCGGGCCCTCGTGATGTACATCGTCCGTAGGTCGGGTCCGCCCAAGACCGGCAGGTAGGCTCGCCTCCCGTGCCCCGCCACGTCACAGCGCCTGACGGCGTCCGGCTCGCCGTCGAGGTCGGCGGGCGGGGTCCGGCGCTCGTCATGGTGCACGGGGCGGGCTCGGCCCGCTGGGGCTTCGAGCTCGTCCGGCCGCTGCTCGAGCCGCGCTTCACCGTGTGGGAGCTCGACCGGCGCGGGCGGGGCGACTCCCAGGACGGCGACGGCTACTCGCTCGAGCGGGAGTTCGATGACGTCGCGGCCGTGGTCCGGGCGGCCGGCGACGGCGCGTTCCTGTTCGGCCATTCCTACGGCGGTCTGCTCGCCGCCGGCGCCGCCGGGCTGCTCGAGGGGCTCCAGCGCCTGGTCCTGTACGAGCCGCCCATGGGCGGGGTCCTCGCCGACGAGGCGTGGGTCCGGCGCTTCGAGGCCGGGCTCGCCAACGGCGAGCGGCGCGAGGCCGTACGCGGCTTCCTGCACGACGTCGGCGGCTACTCGCACGTCGAGATCGACGCCATGGAGGGCACGCCCGCCTGGGAGAGGCGCCTGGTCGTCGCGCCGACGGTTCCGCGCGAGCTGCGCGCCGAGCGGGCGCTCTCGAGCGACGGCCTTCGCCTGGACCAGCTCGATCTGGCCTGTCTGCTGCTGGTCGGCTCCAGGAGCCCCGACTGGGCGCGGCGCTCCACCGAGGCCTTCGCGGCCGCGATTCCGGGCGCCGAGGTGCGGACGCTACAGGGGCACGGCCACGGCGCAGCCCTCAGCGGTCCGGGCGTGCTCGCGGCCGAGCTGGAGGGCTTCCTGCTCGCCGCGCCCCCGTGATTGAATCGCGCCCATGACCGAAACGCTGCCGCCGGAGGTCCAGCAGGTCTTCGACCGTTTCGTGACCACCGAGTTCACCACGGTCGACCGTCGCGGGCAGCCCATCACCTGGCCGCTCACGCCGTACTACCGGCGTGGCGACCCGTGCATCGCGGTGACCACCGGCCTCGGCTACCCCAAGAAGGCCAACGACGCGCGCGCCAACCCGAGGGTGGCGCTGCTGTTCTCCGACCCCACCGGATGCGGGATGGCGGACGCGCCGCAGGTGCTGGTGCAGGGGACCGCGGACGTCGACGACCGCGACCTCGACGCCAACCGGGAGCGCTACCGGCGCGAGCTCGTGGAGAAGCTCCCCAGCACCCGAGGCCAGCTTCCGCCGAGGTTCCTCGAGCGGCTGTTCGACTGGTACTTCACCCGCGTCTACCTGCATGTGCGGCCCGAACGCGTCTACGTCTGGCCGGACGGCGACGCCGCGCTCGAGCCGAAGCTGTTCGACGCGCACATGGAGGAGGTCCGCTCGGGTCACGACGAGGAGCCGGACGCGCCGCACGCCGGCACGGAGGGCGGCGCAGTGAGCTGGGACGGCCGCCTGGACGAGTTGGGTGCCCGCTATCCGAGCGCGGTCGTGTCGCTCGTAGCGCCGGACGGCTTTCCCTTCTCGGTGCGGCTGCCGATCACGCCCGACCGTGAAGCGCGGTGCGTCCGGTTGGGGGGTGCCCCGCTCGGGGTGCCCTGGCAGCCGGGGCTGGCCTGCCTGACGGCGCACGACCACGGCCCGGACTTCATGTGGCAGCGCAACTTCCAGGTGCGCGGCGACCTCGTGGAGGAGGACGGGAGGTGGGCGGTGATCCCCCACAAGCTGGTCGGCGGGATGGAGCTCCCGCCGGGCTCGCTGATCAGCCGGATACGGTCGAACCTGGGCGGGATCCGGCGCTATCGCCGTACCGCCAAGCGCGAGCTCGCCGAGCGCAGGCGCTGACCCCGAAAGTCAAAGCGCCCCGGCAAGCCGGGGCGCTAAGAATGAGACGCGAACTTCACGCTCGAGGTGCGCGCCTGTTGGCCGAAGCCGACTGTCGCGCGGCGAGCCTCACAACCTCTGGCTTCGCTCTTTGCGTTCCGTTCGCGTCTCGACGAGCAGTAGAGCAGCGACCGCCTGGGCCGTCAAGAGGACCCCCGGCGATCAGCCCGCACATTGCGAAAATCTCTTCACGGCCGCCACTGCGCGCCCAGCGCCGACTCGAGCTCGGCGATCGCCTGCCCGGCGTCGTCGAAGCGCACGGCCGTCATCCCGAGGGCCCGGGCGCCGTCGCAGTTGACCTCGAGGTCGTCCACGAACAGGCATTCCTCCGCGCGCAGGCCGCCGCCCAGCCTCTCCACGGTCAGCTCGTAGATGCCGCGCTCCGGCTTTCGCATGCCCACGAAGGCGGAGTCCACGACCAACTCGAAGATCTCGTCGAGCTCCGGCAGCTTGGCGCGCCAGAGCGGCTCCCACTCGCGCACGTTGTTGGTCAGCAGCGCCATGCGCAGGCCGCGCCCGCGCAGCTCGCCGAGGTAGCCGATCATCTGCGCGTTCGGCTCGATGCGCTCGAAGTAGAGCTCGCGCAGGCGGACCAGGTCGAAGCCGTCGCCGAGCTGCTGCGCCAGCCGCCGCGCGAACTCGGCCTCGGCGATCTCGCCGCGCTCGAGCGCGAAGAGCGGATGCTCGCCGTATGCCTCGGCCGCGCGTTGCATCGCGCGCCCGAGCTCCTCGAGTGTCACGCCGGCTTCCTCCTGGTAGGCCAGAAAGCCGGCCGACAGCGGGGTGGTCAGCACCCCGCCGAAGTCGCTGATCACCGCGCGGATCACGCCGCAGCCGGCGGCTCCACGCGCACCATCAGCTCGTAGGCGCCGATCCCCTCGCGGCCGTCGAGGCGCCACCGGAACACGGCGGCGTGGACCTGCGCCGGCTCCAGGTCGAGCGAGGAGCCGGCGATGACGATGCCGGAGCCGCGGTGCGGGAACTCCTCGCCGGGCAGCCACAGCTCGAGCCCCGCGCTACGCTGGCGTCCGTCGCCGTCGTAGACGGTCGAGATGCGCGCCTGCTCCACCTCGCGCAGCTCCCCGTCTACGAGCAGCGCGGCGCGCACCAGCTCCTGGCCGTGGCCGGTGGCGCCGCGCGGCCGGCGGGCGAGCGCGAGCAGGGCGTTTCGCTCGTCCACGAGTGCCGAGAGGCTCCGCAGGGCGTCGAGCTCCTCCCAGCGTGGGGCCACCGTTGTGACGGAGAAGGTGCCAAGGCAGTCGACCGCCCGGCCGGCCGCCTCGCCGCGCACGCGGCACACCCGCGCGGTCACGCCGCCCAGGTCCACCTCGGGACTGACGGGCTCCAGCCCCAGCGAGAGCCGGCCCGGCAGCTCGGCGCGCCAGGCTTCCCCGTCTGCCCGCAGCTGCGGTCCGCCGGCGTGGGCGGCGGGTCTGCGGCCCTCGAACAGGATCGTGGCACCGGACCGCGCAATCCCGTAGAGCTCGCGGTCGGGGTCGAAGAAGGAGAGCGCGAACGCCTCGGCGCTCACCGCTCGGGCCGCCCGGGCGGGGCCGGGCCCATCCCGACCTCGACGCGCCGGCCCAGCCGGCGTATCACCAGCCGCCGGGCCACCGCCCGGGTCGGGGGGATCAGGAGGAACAGCCCGACGATGTCCGTGAGGAATCCGGGCGTGATCAGGAAGGCGCCTCCGAAGATCACCAGCACCCCGTCCATCACCTCGCGGTGGGGCATCCGTCCGCTCGAGAGCGCCTCGTTGAAGCGCCTCCACACCGTGCGTCCCTGGGAGCGCAGGAGCACCGAGCCCAGGACCGAATCGGCCGCGAGCAGCAGAATCGTCCAGACGGCGCCGATCGCGTCGCCGACCTTGAGGATCACGTACAGCTCGGCGAGCGGGACGACGATGAAGATGGCGACCAGCGCCAGCAACGGCATGCGCTCGGACAGTACTACCCTTGTGGCATGCCGACGGTCGAGGATGTCCAGGAAGCGCTGACGAACGTGATCGATCCCGAGCTGGGGCTGGACTTCGTGGAGCTCGGGTTGATCTACGACGTCGAGATCGAGGGCGGTGAGGTCTTCGTCACCTTCACCCTGACCTCCCCCGGCTGCCCGATCGGGCCGCAGGTCACCGAGCAGATCGACGAGTTCGTCGGCGAGCTCGATGGCGTGGCGAACGTCCACTCGAAGATGACGTTCTCGCCGCCCTGGACGCCGGAGCTGATGAGCGAAGAAGCCAAGTTCGCCCTGGGGTACTAGATCCGCGCGCACTCGGCCGAGCCGAGTGCTTGCGGCCGAGCGCGCCGCTTCGCTACAGCGCCGCTCGGGGGCTGCCGATACAAGCTCGGTAGACCCAGCCTGAGGCGGCCTTTGGCATCCCTGTACACACGCAAGCTCGGCCTTGAGGAAGAGCGGGCCCTGGCCGGCAGGCTGGCCGGCGTCATGTTCCTGACGGGAGGCCTCACGGCGGTCCTGTTTCTGTTCCTGCCCGGCATCGAGGACCGCCACTGGGAATGGGTGGTGGCGCTCGCCGGCTTGTGCGTCGTGTGGGGGCTGATCTCCCTCACGTTCGCGCGCGCCGCGCCGGGCCTGGCGTGGCGCCGTCACATCCCCGCCATCTGCACCCTGGGCGTCATCGTCACGGCGATGGCCGCCACCGGCGGGGCCGACTCGCCGGCCCGCTTCTACGCCTTCTTCCTCCTGGTCTTCGTGACGCACTACTTCCCGCGACGGCACGCGCTGGTGTATCTGCCCGGCTGCGTAGCGGTCGCGCTCAGCCCTCTGCTCTACGACACGGCCGCCACGAGCGGGGGCTACCTGGGCGAGCTGGTAGTGATCTGCCCCGCCTACGTTGTGGTGGGCGGGCTGATCATGGACGGGAAGAGCCTGCTCGTCGACCTGCGCGAGCGGGCCCATTCGCTCGCCCTCATGGACACGCTGACGGAGCTGCCGAACCGGCGCGCGATGCTCGACTGGCTGGAATCGCACATGGGCGCCGAGGAGGGCCTCGGCCTGATGCTCGTCGATCTCGACGGCTTCAAGGACGTCAACACGGTGTACGGCTACCCGGCGGGCGACGCCGTTCTGCGGGAGGCGGCCCGGAGGGTTCGGTCCTGCGTCCGCGACGACGACTTGGTCGCGCGCCTAGGCGGCGACGAGTTCGCGGTGCTGGCGTCCGCGGCGGACCCCGCGCGGATGGAGATGCTCTCGGCGCGCGTGCTCCAGGCGGTGCGCGCGATGGAGCACCCCGGGCCAGGCGACGTGCGGCTCACGGCGAGCGTCGGCTGGGCGCTCCACCCCGTCGACGCCGGCACGGTCGACGAGCTGATCGCCGCGGCCGACATCTGCATGCGCGGCGCCAAGCTGACCGGCAAGGACCGCGCGCTGTCGGCGGTCGACTGGTCGCCGGCCGCGTAGGCGCTGCGCCGCATAGTCTCGGGAGGGTGCGCCCGCTGCGGGTCCTCCACGACTGCTTCCCGGACGATCCGGCGCTCGACGCAGCCGTGTCCCGCGCGGTCATGCACCGCGTGGCGGCCGGCTCGCTGCCCGAGACGCTGCGGCTGGCGCGGCCGGCGGCGGTGGTGGCCTTCGCGAAGCGGGACGCGCTGGCGCCGGGGTACGCGCGGGCGCTGGCGACTGCCCGGGCCAGTGGCTTCGGGGCGATCCTGCGGCTGGCCGGCGGGCGCGCGGCGGTCTTCCACGAGGGGACGCTGGAGCTGGCCCACGCGGTGCCGGACCCGGACCCGAAGCCCGGCATCCACGACCGCTTCGAGGCCACGGCGACCCTGATCGCCCGGGCGCTGGGGGTGCTGGGCGTCGACGCGAGGGTGGGGGAGGTGCCGGGCGAGTACTGCCCCGGGCGCTGGAGCGTGAACGCCGCGGGCGCGCGCAAGCTGACCGGGATCGGGCAGCGCGTGGTGGCGGCGGGATCCCACACGGGCGCGGTGATCGTCGTGGACGGCGCGGAGCGCATCCGCACCGTGCTGGATCCGGTGTACGCGGCGCTCGAGCTGGAGTGGGATCCGCGCACGCTCGGGGCGGTGGCCGAAGAGGTCGCTCAGTCGCATCACCTCTGGGACGCCGTCCGCGACGCGCTCCTCGCCCAGTACGCCGAGCGCTTCGAGCTCGTTCCCGGCGAGCTCGACGAGGAGACCCTCATCCTGGCCCGCCGGCTTGCCGTCGAGCACCGGCCGCCGGCTCAGGCGGCCTGAGCGGCGGTGGCCCGGGCGGCCGTCTCGGCGATCGCGTCGACCAGCTGCGGCCACACCTCTCGCGGCAGGTCGTGGCCCATGCCGGGGATCGCGATCAGCCGTGCGCCGGGGATGGCCTCCGCCGTCGCGCGGCCGGCGCGGAACGGGACGAGCGGGTCGCTGCGGCCGTGGAAGACCGTGGTCGGGATTCGCAGCTCGCGCAGCCGCCCGGTGCGGTCGCCCGAGGCCATGATCGCCGCCAGCTGGCGCGCCGTGCCGGCGGGGCGGTGACCGCGCTCGTACGACGCCGCCGCGAGCGTTCTGAACCGCTCCTCGTCGAACGGGAACCCCTTCGAGCCGATCAGCCTGAAGACGCGCACGAAGTGCTCGACGGAGGCGTCCTTTCCCGCCGGCGCGCGCCGCATCAGCACTCCCCACACGCGCAGCTTCGGCCGGGCCACCCGCCGCTCGCCGGTCGTGGACATGATCGAGGTGAGCGAGCGCACACGGTCGGGCCGCCGGATCGCCATCGCCTGGGCGATCATCCCGCCCATCGAGGCGCCGGCGACGTGAGCGCTCTCGATGCCGAGATGGTCGAGCAGGCCGAACGCGTCGTCGGCCATGTCGTCGAGCAGATACGGGGCGTGGAACCTGAGGCCCGCCATCGCGCGCATGAGGTTGGGCACCGGCGCGTCGATCTGCGTCGAGCGGCCGGCGTCGCGGTTGTCGAAGCGGATCACCCGGAAGCCGCGCCCGGCGAGCCGCTCGCAGAGCTCGCGGTCCCAGTGGATCAGCTGCATCCCGAGGCCCATCACGAGCAGCAGCGGCGGGTCCGACGGGTCGCCGATCGTCTCGTAGACGATCTCGATGCCGTTGGCGGGCGCGCGTTGCTCGGCCATCGCCCAGAGCACCCTACCGGCGCGGTCACCCGGGCGACGTGCTGGAATCGTTCGCGAAGCTCCGCCGCCAGGCCGATGGGGGGACGCCGTAGGCGCGGGCGAAGTGGCGCCGGAACGCGGCCGGGGTGGGGAAGCCGACCTGCGCGCCGACCCGCTCGACCGGACCGGACGTCCTCCTCGTCGCCTACTGCTGGGGCCCGGCGTGCAACGGAGCAGTCAAGGCCGGCCGGCGTTTGGCTGACCTTGGCCGGCCGGTGAAGGAGATGCTGGGCGGCTTCGAGTACTGGGTGCGCGAGGGGCATCCGGTCGAGTAGAAGCTTTCGCGCGCGCCGCCTCGAGCAGCTCGGCGAGCGACTCCTCGAGCATCCCGCCGAAGTCCTCGAGGTCCGGCATGGCGTCGTAGTCGGCCAGCAGCCCGAAGTCGACCTTGCCGTTGTAGCTCATGATCGCGATGGCCAGCGCGTGGTTCTCGGGCAGGAAGGCGATCGGCACGATCTCCTCCATCTCGCGCCCCAGCAGGTAGAGCGGGAACTGCGGCCCGGGCACATTCGTCACGATCAGGTTGAAGAGGCGGGTCGAGAAATTGAGCCGCGAGGCCTGGGCCAGCAGCGTCGGCGGCGCGAAGTCCTGCAGGCCGGAGATCACCTCGGCGCCAAGCGCCTGCTTCGACTGCTTCAGATTCCCCATCGCCTCCCGCACGAGCTGCAGCCGCTCGACCGGGTCCTCGACGTATACGGGCAGCGGCCCGCGCATAGCCGCGATCCGGTTTCCCAGCGTGCCCTGCTCGTCCTCGGTGCGGATCGAGACCGGCACCGGCGCGCGCAGCTCGAGCCCCTTGGTGCGGACGCCGCGCGTGCGCAGCCAGCGCCCGAGCGCACCGGCGACGACGGTCAGGACCGCGTCGTTCACGGTGCCGCCGAGCGCATTCTTGATCTCCTTGAATTCGCTCAGCGCGCTCCGCACCCACAGCGCCCGCCGGTGCGGGCCGATCTCCACGTTGAGCGGCACCTCGGGCGCCGGGTTGAGGCTCGCCCAGACGACCTCGCCGACCCCCTCGGCCGCGTGGCGCGCCTGTGCCGCCGAGCGCCCGGGATGCTGCAGCGCGCCGATCGCGCGGCCCGCGAGCGAGAACGGCGTCTTCACCAGCCCCTTGATCCCCTCGGCCACGAGGTCCACGTCGGAGGGCACCGGCGACGGCGTCCAGCCGTCGTCCCCGTCGACCTCCGCCGGCACCGGCTGCAGGTCGAACAGCACGGTGGCGATGTCGACGCCGGAGACGCCGTCCACGAGCGCGTGGTGGGTCTTCGAGATCACTGCGAAGCGCTTCCCCTCGAGCCCCTGGATCAGCCAGACCTCCCAGAGCGGCTTCGAGCGGTCGAGGCGCTGCGAGAAGATGCGCCCCACGAGCTGGCGCAGCTGCTCCTCCGAGCCGGGCCGGGGAAGCGCGGTGTGGCGCACGTGGTAGTCGAGGTTGAAGCTCGGGTCGTCGACCCAGAAGGGCCGGCCCATCTCGAAGCGCGGGAAGGCGAGCCGCTGGCGATAGCGCGGCACGAGCCGCAGGCGCGACTCGATGTGCGTGATGAAGTCCTCCCGAGCCGGCGGCGGGCCTTCGAACATGACGACCGCGCCGACGTGCATGTGCGAGGACTGCTTCTCCTGATGCAAGAACGAGGCGTCGATCGCGCTGAGCCGGTCCTTGTGTCCCTGCTGCGACACGCTTTGGACTCTAACCGCCACAATCAGCGCCGTGAAGCTCCTCGCGACCGTCATGGCGGGGGCGGTCCTGGCCGGCGTCCTGCTGGTCGCCGTCGGCGACCTGCCGTTCGCCGACGGCGAGGACGGGACCTCGGTCCGCTCCGAGGTCGACCGCTTCGACTCCGGCGCCGCCTGGCGCCTGCTCGAGTACCAGGTCGAGCTGGGGCCGCGGCCGGCCGGCTCCGAGCCCTCGCTGCGGCTGGCGCGGCGGC
>JBOGXT010000307.1:0-5747 GCA_050694635.1 Thermoleophilaceae bacterium | reverse complement strand
CGTCGGGATGCAGCAGGCGGTCGAGTTGAGTGGCGCGCTGGTGGGTATCGGTCATCGGGTAACCTCCGGGCGATATGCGGGACCGAGCGCAATCATAACCGGGCCGCGATTCTTTGGGCAGGCAGATTGCGATAGCGAACCATCTCGGCCGATTGACGCGATCTGGCACAATTGAGGGTGCTCGACTATCGTACCCAACGTCGCAGTTCAGCGACCCAGCGTCCCGGAACGGTTTCGCTCCAGGGAGAGTCGAGGCAACGGTACAGGCTATGGCGATACCTGCATCGCAATTGATCGAACAACCGGATCAGGCCTGCCTGCAGGACCTGCTCGATGTCATCGTGCGCGACAACCCTGGCATGGACACGTCGCTGATCGAGCGTGCCTATCAGTACGCCGACGACGCTCACCACGGCGAGCTGCGCAAATCGGGCGAGCCGTACATCATCCACCCAGTCCGCGTCGCGCTGATTCTGGCCGGGATGCAGCTCGACCCGGAGACGCTGGCGGCTGCGCTGTTGCACGACGTTATCGAAGACACCGACGCCTCCAAGGACAACCTGGAGGGCGAGTTCGGCCCGCGTGTGACTCGAGGGCAGGACGAGGTCGAGCGAGAGCGGCGCCGAGCGGCGCGGCTCGAACAGCAGCCGTCGGCGGAGCGCGTCGCCCGCGCCCTCGAGGTGGCGCATCTTCTCGAGCATCGTCTCGCCCGGCACGTCGAGCACGCCGCCGACGACGATGCGGCTGGCCCCCTCGGCGTGCGCGTCGACGCAGTGGATGACCTGGCCGAGCCCCATCACGCGGTCCGCGCGGACAGGAGCCGCCGCTTAGGCGCACCCGCCGACCCTATCCCGACGCGGCGGCGCGCCACAAGCGGCGAGCACGTCGTGTCCGTGAGCGCCGGCACCGCCCGACACGCTGACGAGCGGCCCCGATGGCCTGCGCGGGCTGTGCGTCGGCGGCGTGCCCGGGTCGCCCTATTCGCCGACGCCGGCCACCGCGGCAAAGAGCACCACCAGAGCCTCCAACTCGCCGGTGTCGAGCTGATCGTCCCCGACAAGCACAAGCTCGGCGAGCGCCCCGCCGCCGAGGTCGAGAAGGCCCGCATCCGGCTCGTGATCGAGTCCGTCTTCTCGACCCTCAAGCGTCAGATGCGGTTGGAGGATCACCTTGCCAAGACCCTTCCCGGGCTCGCCCAACGTGTCGTCCAACGCCTCCTCGCGCTCTCGCTCGGCATGCTCATCCACGCCCTCCTCGCCCGTCCGCCGCAATTCCCGTCGTGATTATGCGGCGAGCGAGGGTTCGTGGTCGTGGTCGGCGAGGCGGTCGATCAGCTCGGCGAGGTCTTGGCGGGTGAAGTCCCAGGCGAACGGCTGGGCGATCTCGTTGTAGCGACGCTCGAAGGCGTTGAGGGCGCGGGCGATCTCGGCGGTGCTCGCGAAGTCGTTGGGGTCGAGCACCTTGCGCTGGATGATCAAGTGGTAGATCTCGGCCTGGTGTGTGACCACGAATGCAGAGGGAGAGTCGATGTAGAAGATCGGACCGACTGATGCAGTGCTGCATCGGAGATGGAGGGGCCGGCCTTCGGGCTGGTGGTCCTCCGCGGCCGCCGTGCGGGGGGAGGCTGCAAACCTCCGAGAGGTGCGTCGGTCAAGAGCCGGGGTGCTGAGCGTTGCGGAAAAGGCGCGCCGTGAGCGCGTCAGGTGTGGGCCAAGAAGGCGAACGTGAGTGAACCGCTGAAGACGTGTCGAAAGAGATTCAGATGGCATCGAAACCGAGGCTGACCAGGTGCTTCGGGATGAGCCTGGTGGATACCCGTCTACTGACCAGGTGGTGTCCGGCATGAAGGCGGCGCGAGCTTGGCCTGGGCTTCGGTGTGGAACCTGGGAACCTGTCGCTCCGCGCCCGCGGTCGGCCAGTGGCGCAGTTCTGGCCCACGGCCGGTCGTGGAAGGGAGATCCCCGAGCGGCGGACTCCGCGAGGGGTTGAGTACCGATGCGGAGCACAGGGGCGGACCGCCTCGTGGTAGCTGTGAGGCCCGGTAATGCGGGTGGAGCGACGGGGGCGGGTCATCCGGGCTTGCTTGGTGGTCAACCGCGATGACGCGGGACGAGCCGGTGAGCGAGCCAAGGCCTGACGGCAAGCCGTTTGCGATTTCCAAGCGGCTGGTCTGGGAGGCATGGCTGAAGGTCAAGGCCAACAAGGGGGCTGCGGGTGTCGACGAGCAGTCGATCCAGGAGTTCGAGGCGAACCTTCGGGGGAACCTCTACAAGCTCTGGAACAGGCTCTCCTCGGGGAGCTACATGCCGCCGCCGGTGCGGGCGGTTGAGATACCGAAGCGGGACGGGCGCGGATCGAGGATGCTCGGTGTGCCCACCGTCGCCGATAGGGTCGCGCAGACGGTCGTGCACCTGTACCTGGAGCCAGGGGTGGAGCCTCACTTTCACCCCGACTCCTACGGGTACCGGCCGGGACGCTCGGCGCTTGACGCGGTGGGGCGCTGCCGGGAGCGCTGTTGGAGATATGACTGGGCGATCGACCTTGATCTCCGGTCCTTCTTCGACTCGCTCGATCATTCGCTCGTTCAGCGCGGTAGCTCACCACACCACCGAGCGGTGGATCCTCCTTTACGTGGAGCGGTGGCTGAAGCGCCGCTTCAGCGCGAGGACGGCACCCTTGTGGCACGGGATCGCGGCAGCCCGCAGGGCTCGGCGATCTCGCCTGTGTTGGCGAACATCTTTCTGCACTACGCGCTCGATTTGTGGCTGGCCAGGGAGATCCCTGCCATCCCGTTTGAGCGCTACGCGGACGATGTGATGCTGCACTGCAAGAGCGAGTCTCAGGCGCGCGTCGTGCTCGACGCGATCGCCGAGCGGCTGGCGCAGGTCGGTCTGGAGCTCAATCCGGACAAGACGCGCATCGTGTACTGCAAGGACTCGAACCGCAACGGCTCGCACGAGCACGAGCGGTTCACCTTCCTTGGCTACACGTTTCGACCGCGGCTGGCGCGGAGCAAGGCTGGCGTGAACTTCGTCAGCTTCCTCCCGGCGGTCGCAGACGACGCCGCGAAGGCGATCCGCCACACGATCAAGCGCTGGCGGCTGCACCTGTGGAGCGGCTCGACCCTCGCCGAGCTCGCGCGATCGGTCAACGCGATCGTGCGCGGCTGGTGCAACTACTACGGCGGCTTCTACCCGTCCGAGTTGCTCCGCTCTCTCCGACACATCAACGAGTACCTCGTGCGATGGGCCATGCAGAAGTACAAGCGGTTGCGCGGCCGTCCCCGGCGGGCACGGAGCTTCCTGGCCAGCGTCGCAGGACGCGAACCGGCGCTCTTCGCCCACTGGCAAGCGGGCGCGCGGCCAACGGCGGGATGATGGGAGCCCGGTGAGCTGAGAGGTTCACGCCGGGTTCTGCGAGCGCCGGGGGGTGCGATCCCCCCCGGCGACTCACCTGAGCCAGCTGGCGTGGACTGGCAGGTGGACGAGGATCAGGTTCGGCCAGCGGCCCTCGAGGCGCTCGATGGACGCCGTCCCGCGGTGGTCGGAGCCGTTGTCGACGACCCAAAACACCCGCCGCGCGGAGGTGTAGGGCTCTTTGGTCATCACCTGCCAGACCAGGCGGTCGAACGGCTCGATCCCACCTTTGGGCTCGCTGCGTCCGATCACCCCGCCGCGGCGCACGTCCCAGGCGTCGAGGTAGCAGACCGAGCCCATCCGCTCGTACTCGTGCTCGACCAGCTGGCCGTGGCCACCCGGGCCGGGAGGCGCTGACTCGTGGATCCGCCGGCGCGCCTGGATCGAGGGCTTCGCGTCCGCGCAGATCACCATGTCGCCGGGCTCGAGCAGCTTTCCCTCGGAGCGGCCCTCGTAGAGATCGAGCACCGGCCCGGCCTGCTCGAGGAAGTGGGGATCCTTGGGAAAGATCCAGGAGCGCTGCTGCCAGGGGCGGATCGCGTCCTCGGAAAGCCAGCGCCCGATCGTCGAGGCCGACGCCTCCGAGACGCCGCGCTCGACGACGAACCGGTGCAGCTCCGATCTACTGAAGCGCGAGAGCGGGACGCCCTGGGCCTTGGGCAGCTCGCACGCGATCGCCTTCACTTCGGCGACCTCTTCCGGGGGGGAAACGGCGCGGGCGACCTGACCGCGCTCGATCCTCGAGGCCCTCGAGTCCCTCCTCGCCGAAGCGTCTTCGCCAGTCGCCGACGCGATCGGCCGACATGTCGACCCGCCCGGCGATCTCGCGATTGGTGTGCCCGTCGGCCGCCAGCAGCACGAGCTTGGCGCGGACGACCACCCGGTAGGGCAACGTCAGGCTCGCCGCTCGGCGCTCGAGCTCACCACGAGTCTCGGCGTCTAGCTCGATCGCTGTTGCCACCCGTCCCACGCCATAACGTTCGTCAACCCGCCCGCCGCTCCTTCAACGCGACGGAACTTCCGGCGGGGACCACTAAGCTAAGGCGCTGCCGGTGGCGCGCCGTGTGCGGCGCAGCGTGGCGCCGGTTTGGCCACGCATCTCGTGATTCCGCCGAGCTCGAGGAGGCCACGCAAGGCCGGCCGAACTTGTCGAGGTAGGAGTCGCCTCGGAGGCTGCCTCGCTCGCCGGACATCTCGGACTCGGCCGCCTCGTCTACGTCTACGACGACAACCACACTGCGAGCAGAGGTGTGTGACGAGGGCCCCTCCGAAGCGCTGCCCTCGTTCGACCCCGCCGAAGCCGGGTCCGTCGCAACTCGTGCGGCCGGCAGCGCGGTGATGCAGGCGTTCGCGCCGCACGCGATGGGCGCGATCGTCAACGGCATGGCGCTCCACGGCGGGATCGTGAAGCCGTACGGCTCGACGTTCCTGATCTTCTCTGACTACATGCGTCCCCGCGATCCGGCTCTCCGCGCTCATTGGAGATCCTTGCGTTCGCGCGGCCGGTTAGGTTCGCGCGAGGACTGACCACCGCCGGGGGAGCGGCCTCGGTGCTTGCCCTTCGAGGGCCTGGATGAGACCGCCGCCCCTCGGCGGTGGGAGGTGCCCGAAGCGGCCACAGGGTGTGGCGCGCCCGAGCGCCCATCAATGAGCATCCGCAAAGGTACCTCCCGGTCGGTCCCGCTGCAGAGCTGACCGACTCGAGAGGAGGACTGATGGGGCGCGTCGCGGGGATCGATTGGGCCAAGGACGAGCACCACGTGCTTGTCTGCGACGGGTTGGGGCCGGGGCTCTACGAGGAGCTCGTCGCGCACGAGGAGCAGTCGATCGCGAGGCTCTGCTCGACGCTCGTGCGCCTGGGGGTCGAGCGGGTCGCCGTCGAGCGTCCCGACGGTCTGTTGGTCGAGCGGTTGCTCGACGCCGGGCTGACGGTGCTGCCGATCCAGGTGAAGGCGGCCAGGCCGCGCTTTCGTGCCCAGGGCGGCAAGTCGGACCGCTTCGACGCCTTCGTGCTGTGCGAGCTCGCCCGCACCGACAGCCACCGGCTCCGGGTGCTCGTCTCTGACAGCGACGAGACCAAGGCGCTGCGCCAGCTCACCCGCGCCCGCGAGGATCTGGTCGCGGCCAGGGTCGCGCTCGCCAACCAGCTGCGCTCGCAGCTCGACGGCTTCTGGCCCGGCGCGGCGCGTATCTTCGCCGACGTCGACTCGCAGATCGCGCTCTGCTTCCTCGAGCGCTACCCCACACCGGAGGCGGCGCGCGCGCTGGGCCCCAAGCGGCTCGCCGCCTTCCTCGCGCGCCACGGCTACTGCGGCCGGCGCTCGCCCGAGC
>JBOGXT010000306.1:0-2023 GCA_050694635.1 Thermoleophilaceae bacterium | reverse complement strand
GCGTATCACCGGCCGGGGCATCTGGGGCCCGCCCGCCGACCCCGAGCAGTGCCGCGCGGTCCTGAGGCGGGCCCTCGAGCTCGGGGTGAACCTCATCGACACCGCCGACTCGTACGGGCCCGAGGTGAGCGAGAACCTGATCGCCGAGGTGCTCCATCCCTACCCCGACGGGCTCGTGATCGCCACGAAGGGCGGGCTGCGGCGCAGCGGGCCCGGGCAGTGGCCGCGCGACGGCCGCCCGGAGCGCCTGAAGGAGGCCTGCGAGGCCAGCCTGCGGCGGCTGCGCCTGGAGCGGATCGACCTCTACCAGCTGCATTCGCCCGATCCGCGGGTGCCGCTCGAGGACTCGCTGGGCGCGCTGAAGGAGCTCCAGGAGGAGGGCAAGGTCCGCCACGTCGGCGTCTCGAACGTCTCGGGCGAGGAGCTCGAGCGTGCGCGCGCGGTTGTCGAGGTCGTGACGGTCCAGAACCGCTACAACCTGAGCGACCGGCACTCGGAGGTCGTGCTCGACGTCTGCGACCGGGACGGCATCGGCTTCATCCCCTGGTTCCCGCTCGCGATCGGGGAGCTGGCCCGTCCCGGCGGCCCGCTCGACGACCTGGCGCGCCGGCACGAAGCGGCGCCCGGCCAGCTGGCTCTCGCCTGGCTGCTCGCGCGCTCGCGGGTGATGCTGCCGATACCGGGCACCGGGTCGGTCGAGCATCTCGAGGAGAACGTCGCGGCGGCCTCGATCGAGCTCGCGTCGGACGAGCTCGAGCGGCTGGCGGAGGCGGCATGATCAGCCCCACGAGCCTCGACCACGTCGCGCTGTGGGTCGAGCAGCGACAGCTGCTCGCCGATTTCCTCTGCGATCACCTCGGCATGCACGTGATCGAGGAGACCGACATGTTCACGCTCGTGGGCGTCGACGCAAAGCTCGGGAAGCTCACCCTTTTCGACGTCGAGGGCCCGCGAGAGCGAGGTTCGCTCGAGCGCATCGGGCTGCGGGTCGGGAATCTCGAGGCGGCCGTGTCCGGCCTGCCGCAGACGGCCAGCGTGCGGCGCGAGGACGGCTGTGCCACGCTCGAGGCGCCGAACGGGCTCCCGATCGTGCTCGTGCGCCGCGGCGGAGCCGATTTCGACCTGGATCACGTCGTCCTGCGCCTGCCCGACCGCGAGGCCGCGCTGGACGAGCTCGAGACGATGGGCTTCGAGCGCAGCGACGGCTCGCTCAGGGTGGCGGACCGCGAGCTGCGGATCGTCGAGGGCGAGACGGAGGACGGCGATCGGCCGCTGCTCAACCACATCGCGCTGCTGGTCGACTCGGCCGGCGAGGTGCAGCGCGAGGCGGAGCGGCGCGGCGTCGAGATCGAAGACGTGAAGGACGCGCCCAATACCTTCGCCGTCTTCCTGCGCGGTCCGTCCGGCGTACGGATCGAGTACGTCGAGCACAAGCCGGGCTTCGCGCTTCGGTGACCGATGTCGTTGTGGCCGGCGCTGGGATGGCCGGCCTGGTAGCGGCGGCGGAGGCACGCCGGCTGAGCGCCACGCCCGTCGTGTTCGAGAAGCTGCCTCGGCCGGGCGGCTCGATGCGCCTGTCGAGCGGCGTGATCTGGCGCCACCGCGATTTCGACCGCTTCCTGACGGAGTGCCCGGGCGGCGACCCGGAGCTCCAGCGGGTGCTGTTCGACCGCCTCGATGGCGACCTCCGCTGGCTCGAGTCGTTGGGCGCGCCGGTCCTGGAGCGCGGGACCGGGAACCCGCTCACGACCGGGGTGCGCTTCGATCCCGAGGGGCTGACCGCCGCGCTCGTGGACGCGGCCGGCGGGCGCGCCTCAGCCGGCGCGGTGCGCCTCGCGGCCCCGCTTCGCGAGCCTCCCCCGGGATCGCCACTCATCCTGGCCACGGGCGGCTTCGCCGCCGACCGCGAGCTGGTGCGCGAGCACGTGACGGCCGAGGCGGAGCACCTGCTGCTGCGGGCGGCGCCCGGCTCGTCCGGCGACGGCCTTCGGCTCGGGCTGGCCGCCGGCGCGGCGGTCGGGGC
>JBOGXT010000305.1:0-3081 GCA_050694635.1 Thermoleophilaceae bacterium | reverse complement strand
GCGGTGCGCAGGGCGTCGCCGGCGCTGGCCCAGGTGGACAAGGTGCGCCGCGGCGCGGGCGTCGGGCCCAACTTCCCGGTCATGGGCTACGACGAGCTGAACGCCACGCAGATCCAGCGCCGCCTGCGCGACCTCACGCCGCCGCAGCTGCGCAAGGTGCGCGACCACGAGCGCCGCAACGCCAACCGGAAGACCATCCTGAAGGCGATCGAGTCGAAGCTGAGCTAGAGGCGACCGGCCAGGAATCGGCGGGGGTCCGGGGGCGCGAGCCCCCGAGTGGACACCGCTAGCCTCGGTTCCCAATGACCGGGACCGAGGCACAGGCCGCGCGGCCGAAGCGCGGCGACGAGCTCGAGCTGACGATCGACCGGCTCGCCCACGGCGGGGCCGGCGTCGCGCGCCTCGACGGGTACGTGGTGTTCGTGCGGGGCGCCGTGCCCGGCGATCGCGTCCGCGCGCGTGTGAGAAAGTCGAAGCGGTCGTTCGCCGAGGCGGACGCGGTCGAGCTGCTCGAGCCGTCGCCCGAGCGGGTGGAGGCGGTGGCACCGCACCCCGGCGCTCCGTGGCAGGTGCTCCCCTACGAGCGCCAGCTGCGCGAGAAGGAGGACCAGGTGCGCGACGCGCTGGCTCGGATCGGGCGCTTCGAGGATCCGCCCGTCGAGCCGATCGTGCCCGCCCTGGAGCCACTGCGCTACCGCAACAAGCTCGAGTACTCGTTCGGCGAGGACGAGGAGGGCGGCCTGGTGCTCGGCTTCCACCGCCCCGGCCGCTTCGACGCGATCGACGACGTCTCGCTCGACATCCTCGCGGCGGAGCGCGTGGACGAGCTGCGCGAGGCGGTCAAGGCCTGGTGCCGCGAGGAGGGTCTCTCGACCTGGGACCGCCGCGACCAGCAGGGCCTGCTGCGCAACCTGGTCGTGCGCGAGGGGCGCCGAACCGGGCAGCTCCAGGCGCGGCTCGTGACGAGCGCGGGCTCGAGCCTCCGCGTGGACGAGCTCGCCGCGGCCACGCCGGCCGACAGCTTCCTCTGGACGCGCGCGGCGGGCGTGGCCGAGACCACGCGCGAGGGCGAGACCGAGGTGGTGAAGGGGGTCGCCCACGTAGAGGAGGAGCTGTCCGGCCTTCGCTTCCGCATCTCGCCGGACGCCTTCTTCCAGACCAACACCGAGATGGCCGAGCGGCTCTACGGCGGCGCGGTCGAGCTGGCCGGCCTGACCGGGCGCGAGCGCGTGCTCGACCTGTTCTGCGGCATCGGCACGATCTCGCTCATCTTGGCGCTCGACGCCGGCGAGGTGTGGGGCGTGGAGATCGTGGAGGAGGCGGTGGCGGACGCGATCGAGAACGCGCGCCTGAACGGAGTCGACAACACGAGCTTCTTCGCGGGCGACGTGCGGCTGGCGATGCGGCCGCTGCTGGAGAAGTCGGGACGCCCCGACGTCGTGGTGATCGACCCGCCCCGCGCGGGGCTGTCCCAGAAGGTGGTGCGGCGCGTGCTGGAGGCGGAGGCCGAGCGGATCGTCTACGTGTCCTGCAACCCGACCACCCTGGCGCCGAACGCCAGGCAGATGGCTGACGCTGGCTACGCGCTCAGGACGGTGCGGCCGGTCGACATGTTCCCGCAGACGCCGCACATCGAGTGCGTGGCGCTGCTCGAGCGCAGCTAGGCGTGCGGCTGGACGTCCTCGTCGAGGGCGACCTCTTCGTTCGCGTGGACCGTGCACAGGTAGGGACCGCCGCCGTCGAGCGCGGCCCTGATCTCCTGCTCGGTCAGCGTCGCGCCGCATTCGGCGCACCTGCGCTCGATGACCGGCTCGACTCCTCCGCGCTCCTCGAGGTCCATCACGCCTCGCTTCCGATCACGTGGGTCACGGGCAGGCCGGTCGCCGCTCCCGCCTTGCGCGGCAGGTCGACGTGCAGCCACTTCGAGATCTTCAACGGCAGCGTCGACACGATCAGCTCGTCGTACTCGTGGAAGTTGCACTCGTCCTGGATCGCGGCGAGCGGGTCGGGGTCGCCGACCTTCGCCTCGACGACGTTCAGGCCCTCCTCTCGGAGCTCGTCCACGAAGGCCTGGCGGTGCTGCTCCGCCTCCGCGCCGCCGGCATGCATGTCGGCCGCCCAGGCGATGCCGTGCGGGGTCGAGGGCACCAGAAGCGTGAACTCACACGGGCCGTGAACGGCACGGGCCCGGAGCGCATCGAGCAACTCGTGAGACTCGGCGGTGCGGTTCGCCACAACCAGCACGCTAGCCATGGCCGCAGACTACCTCTTGCCGGGCGGGCTAGTAAGGGGGGAAGTCCGCGTACCACTCGCCGAGCGAACGGAACGCGCCCCAGAACTCCCGCTTGGCGCCCTCGTCGTCGAGCGAGCGGTCGATGTCGGGCACGTAGAGGGCCTCGCACGACGGCGTGAGGCGCTGGATCTCGCCCGGCTTCGGCTCGACCACGCGGCCGAGCGGCACGCCGAGCGTGTTCAGCTCCTCGAGCGCGTCCTCGCCCATCACGACGACGATGCGCGGCTGCACGATCGCGAGCTCCTCGAGCACCCGGGCGCGGCACTCGGGGGCGGACTCGTCGCTGTCGTGCACCGGGCACTTGACGAAGACCGTGCCGTAGACGGCCAGCGGATCGATGCCCAGGCGCTTGAAGCTCTTCATCAGCGCGCTGCCGGCCCGGCCGTAGAAGGCCACGCCCTCCTCGATCTCCGAGGGCATCGGCGCGTACTTGAGCAGGAAGATGTCGGCCTGCGGATGGCCCGAGCCGAGCACCGGCATCAGGTTGCCGCGCGGGCAGTGCTCGCAGCTCTGGATCTCGCGCGTGAGGTGGTTGAGCTCGCGGATCGCGCGCTCGAGGTACTTCTCCCTGATCTCGTCGTCGGTAGCCGGCACCTGGACGGAGGGTTTTGACGGCCCGCCCTGCTGTCCTTTAGAGCGCATCACTTCTTGCCGCGAGTCTGGATGAACTTGAGCGCCTGCACGTAGAGAAGGCTCTGGCGCTTGCGGACTATGTCGGCGTCCCGCATCGCCTCGAGGAACTCGGCCGGTCCGTCGAAGTCGTGGACCCGGATCATGACGCTGCCCAG
>JBOGXT010000304.1:0-2093 GCA_050694635.1 Thermoleophilaceae bacterium | reverse complement strand
CCGCGCGCCGCCGAGCGCCGCGAGCGGCTGCGCGACCGCTACGCCGATCTGATGCGCGAGCTGCAGGACGACGCGCGGACGGACATCCCCGCCCTGCCGCGCCTGCCGGAGGAGGTCTTCCACGCATTGGTGGCGGCGGTGGACGAGGTGGTGGTGCGCCGCATCCGCGAGTCGGGCGGCGCCGACCTGCCGGAGCTCGAGCCGGTGCTGCTCTACCTCCAGGTCGCGCTGCTGGCGGGCCCTCAGGTGGCGGCCGAGTCGGCCGAGCTCTAGTAGCTCTTTGGCAGGCCGAGGGAGTGCTCGGCCACGTAGTTCAGGATCATCTCGCGCGAGACCGGCGCGGTGCGGGTGAGGCGCACGCCCCACCACATGTCGCTGAGCCCATACTCGAGCGCGAACCCGTTGCCGCCGTGGGTCTGGATGGCGCGGTCGACGCACTCGATCGCCGCCTCCGCCGCGGCGTACTTGGCCATGTTCGAGGCCTCGCCCGCGCCGGGGGCGCCGGCGTCGTAGAGGGCGGCGGCCTTCTGCATCATCAGCCGCGCCAGCTCGAGGTCGACCTTCGCCTCGGCGAGGGGATGTGCGATGCCCTGGTGGGTCCCGATAGGCGCCCCCCACACGGCCCGCTCGTTGGCGTAGGCGGCGGCCTTCTCCAGGGCACGCCGGCCGGCGCCGCAGGCGATCGCCGCGCCCATGATGCGCTCGGGGTTGAGGCCGTCGAAGACCGGCCCCAGCCCGCCGCCCTCGCCGCCGATCAGGCGCTCTTGCGCGAGTTCCACGTTGTTGAAGAAGAGCGTCCACTGCTTGTCGGGACCGAGGTACGGCATCGGGATCGCGTCGCGGGTGAAGCCGGGCGCGTCCACGTCCACGAGGCACAGCGACGGTAGGCCGAGCGCGCCGTCGGGCAGGCGGCTGCGGGCCACCACCAGCACCGCCTCGGCGTGCTCCACGCCGGAGATGTACGTCTTCTGGCCGTTCAGCAGGAGGCGCCCGTCGCGCCGCTCGAGCGAGGTGGCGAGGTTGTGCGAGTTGGTGCCGGCGTCGGGCTCTGTGATCGCGAACGCGACCTTGGTGGTGCCGGCCGCGATCCCTCGCAGCCAGCGCTCCTTCTGGTCCCCGGTCCCGTGGCGGGCCAGGATCGAGCCGACGATCGCCGGGGACACCACGATCAGCAGCAGCGACTTGCCGGCCCCCGAGATCTCCTCGCCCACGGCCGCGAGCCCGGACATGCCGAGACCGCCGCCACCCCACTCCTCGGGCAGGTTCACGCCCAGGTAGCCCTTCTCCGCCAGGGCGTCCCAGAGCTCGGTGGGGGGCTCCCCCTCGGCGTGCTTGTGGCGCGAGTAGTCCTCGGGGAACGAGTCGCAGATGCCGCGCACGGCCGCGCGGATCTCGCGCTCCTCGTCGGTCGGGATCAACTCCAGCCGGGCCACGCCGCCCGGCAGGCTACCCCTCTCCGGCGTTCCTGCGTGCGAGGTCCAGCTCGGCCTGGACGGTCTCGCGCTGATCCGGCCACTCGAGGCGCCTCTCCAGATATGGAATGGCCTCGTCGGGGTTGCCGGAGCGGTTCAGCGACTTGCCGAGGTTGAACAGCGCGTAGGCGTAGTTGATGTCCCGGCTGTCCTCGGGGAACGACGCGACCGCCTCCTGCAGGATGGGGACCGCTCCCGCGTAGTCGCCCTGCTGCATCAGCGCGTATCCCTCGTCGTTGAGCTCGGCGCCGCTTGCCGGGTCTGACGACCCAGCCTCCTCCTCCGGCTCCGGCTCGGGCGCCGGCGCCGGTTGGGCGGGCTGCTGCTTCTCACCCTTCGGCTCCTTCTTCGGCTTGTCCTTCTTCGCCTTGCCGCCGTCGGCCTGCTGCCGGGCGCCTCGGTCGGCCTGCTCCGGCTCACCCCCGCCGTCGCCGGAGGACAGCACGGCGCCGATCACGGTTGCGGCCGCGAGGGCGAGGAAGACGAGCGCGAGGGCGATGGCCGCGACGGGACGCTTTCCCTTCCCGCCGCCCCCCGTCCTGCGCGCGGGGGGTGTGGGCGGAGGAGGCTCGGCGGCGACCGGCGCGGGGCGCGGGGCGGTTCGGGTGGGCGGCACCGCGC
>JBOGXT010000303.1:0-13411 GCA_050694635.1 Thermoleophilaceae bacterium | reverse complement strand
ATCATCGACACCGTCCATAACCGGCGACCGCCGATGATCTCGGCCAGCGCAGGACTGATGATCTGATTCGCGACCCGTCGCGACCGCCGGGACCCCTCCTTTCACGCGAATGGGGAAGCGCGAATTGACGTTGGCGATTGTGCTGTGCTCATCGGCCGGCGGACCGGACGAACGCTTGGGCGGATCGCCGGCCGCCGGCAACTCAGGTCGCTACGGGAAGCGTCCAGCGTCCGCCCGCTTGCTCGATCTCGAAGGTGGCCGCTTCGTCGGGCGCTGCCGGCGTGTAGAGCCAGGCGCCGATGATGACTAGCCGGGGGTCGCTATCTGGCTCGCTTGAGTGCGAGGAGGCGGAGACTGGGCGCGGCTCCACCGGCTCGTAGGCTGTGCCGCGGTCGTCGCGGAGGGCCGGCGGAACAAGCGCATCGAGCGCGTCATCGAAGGCCCTCATCGAGTGCGGGCTGGGCTCGTCGACCGGAGCCGGTTCGCCGACGAAGTGAAAGTGCAGGCCGGTGGCATCCTCGTGCACGGCGAGGGCGATCATCGCCAGTCCGGCGTGCCGCTCGGGAGAGCCCGTGACGACGCGACGCGTTGTTTCGGCCTTCGGCCGCGCCGCCCAGGCCGCTTCGAACGCCGCGGCCTCGGCGGCCTCCTCCGGCGTCTCCGGGGGGATGCTGATGGCCCAGGGTCCCTCGCCCGGCGGCGGCGGGTCATCGAGCCAAGGCGCCTGCGCTGCCAACAGGCCCCGACTCCATTCGCTGTGCTCGCGCTCATCGAGCACGCCGACCGCGCGCAGAGCCTCGAGCGCGCTCGAACACTCGGCACCGGCAGCACGCTCCTCGGGCGTCGGATTGCGGCGTAGCCGCGGCACGTCCGCCACGAGTCGCTCCAGATACCGGATGCCGGCGGCACGGACGGCCTCGGGCAGAGGCGGCTCGGGTTCGGTATCGCGCTCGGTGGCGGCCCCTGCCAGGCGGACCCGCCAGCGGTCCGCTTCGCTGCTCGAGAGCGCGCCGATGCGCTCGTAAGCCAACAGCGTGCCTTCGAGGTAAGCGCACGTCGGCTGGTCCGGGCCGGGGTACCTTGCCTGGCGCAACAGCCACTCCAGACGTGCCAACGACGCGTCGCGCATCAGAGCGCAATCCGAATCGGTCGCGACCCTTCTCGACGCAACTCCAGCCACGTCGCGTCAGCCGGAGCCGGCGTGCAATACAAGATTCTTAGCTCCCGGGCTCCGCCGCCCCCGCCCGCCCGCGAGTAGATCGTCCCGACATCATCGAAAAGCCCGAAGTCCCACCGATCGTCCTCGAACGGGTCGACGCCGTTCTCGAGCCCTAGCAGGAGGCTCACGCCGTCCTCGAAGCGCAGCGCACAGAGCACCCGCACACCATCGACCGCCTCAGCAGGGACCGGCAAGCACGGCACGCAGCTCCTTCTGCCTGCCGCCCGCGTTCCGCTCCCCGATCTCGCAAGCGGTGGGCCAGCCCATCCGGCGGGCCAGACGCTCATACCATCCACCGGATGACGCGCCGGCGCCCCGCAGCGCGGCCATCGCTCCCTCGAACCGCCTGACGTCGTCGCCCCCGCCGCCATCGTCGACCGGCACCGCTTCGAGCAGTTCCTGCAGCAGCTCGTCGGCCGCCCGACGGGTCCTGTCAGACGGCGTCGGCCGCTCCATACCCAGCCCACTGAGCCGCAGCCGCCAGGCCTCGACTTCCTCCGCGCCGAGCAGCCCAACAGCCCGCAGCGCCCCCAGCACGCCCGCTACACGCCCCTCGCGCTCGGGCCGGGCCTCGTCGGCGTAGTCGTCGCCGCGCGTGGCCACCCGCTCGACCTCCGCGTGCAGAAAGCTGACGACGCGCTCACGAGCGGTTGCCACACCCAAAGCTTGGCACCGCCGAACCGCGCCTGCGACGTCAAAGACGGCGCGCTGACTTGCGCAAGTCGCGCGAAGCGGTAGCGCGGCTCGAGGCAATGACGGCTACCCGCGGCCACCGACCGTGGCGGAAGACGTCAAGGACGACTGAGCGAACGCGTCAGTCGATCTCGGCGAAGAAGATCGTCACGCCGCCGGTGGCGAAGTTCGGGATGTCATTGACGGCGGCCTGTCCTTCCTCGGATCCGAGGCCCGCTTGCAGCGCGTCCATGTCCTCGAACGTCAGCTCGGCGATGCGCTGATAGGGGAGTTCGCTGCCGTCAGGCGTCCCGATGCCCTGAGCGGCTTCGAAACGCTGCAGGCCGGGGATCGCTGTTGCTAGCGCCGTGTGCGTGTCCGCGTAGTAGCGCTCGAAGGCGTCCGCATCCTCCGGGGGCCCGTAGAGCACGACTGCCTTGACCATTGGTGCGTCCTTTCGTTCGAGTCGCGCAACCCTAGGCGCTCAGGCTCGCTGGCGCTGCGTGGATCCGGGCAGCCGTCCGGCGCCGCGGGGGACGCGACTCCCGCCCGTCGCGCAAACCAGGAGCGGCGTGAACAGCCCACACGGGCTGAGTTGCGGTCGCCGTGGATCCTCGAGTGTGGGCCGCCAAACGCGCCATATGCGTGAGGTTGACGGCCCACACTGCCCGCGAACGCCGGGCACAGGCTTCCGCTTCCGTGGGGAAGGAGCACAGCCGGGGCCGCGTGACTATCGCGCGGCGCTTGACCTGCCAGGCAGGGGTCCAATCGAGCCCACCGCCGGTCGATGTCAAAACCTCCACCTGGCGGGGGCGCGAGGGTCGGGGAGGTAGGTGCAATACGTGCCAGTGCGGATCGCACGGTCGAGGTGCTCGCCGAGCTCGGGATGGTGCTCAGCGATCCGGGCGATCGCCTTTCGCAGCGCGCGCGTCACAGCGACTCGCGCACGTTCGGACGCGGATGCAGCTAGTCGATCGCGCCCCCCGAGGCCAACCGCGCGCGACAGCTCTCGCACCAGGAAGTCGCGTTCCGTGTCCGCCTGCGCGGCTCGCTCGGTGTCCCCGAGAGCACGCGCCTGCTCGATGTCCTCCTCGATCTCAGCGAGGCGCCGACGGTATGCGTCCTTGGCTCGCGCATCGAGGAGCTCGCCTGCATCGCCGAGTGTTGAGTGCGACAGCTCGGCCACCTCGCCGCTCTCAATTTGCGCAACGCTGCCGCCCTCGGCGGCGACGAGGTCGAGCACGTGGAACTCCCGGCCGGGGTGAGTGAGGAGGTGCGCGAGGTAGCGCATGCCCTTGAGGTCTCGCACCCGCACCGTGCGCCCCTCGAACGCAACCGACCAGTAGTCGCCCTCGCGACGAAAGATGTTGAGGCCGGCGGCCGCAGCTGCCGGCCGCACGCCTTCGATCTGCTCGAGGATCGCACGCGCCGCTTCGAGCTCCAGGGCGGCTTGGTGCTGGCTGCCACCGGTGCGGAGGGCTTCGGCGAGGCTCAGGCGTGCGACCGCCGCCTCATACGGCGCACCGAGCTCGTTCCAGAGTCGCGCGGCTTCGGAAAAGCACCGCTCGGCGCGCGCCGCATCGCCGTCGGCGAGCCGCACCCTTCCTCGGGCAAGGGTCGCGCCGGCGACGAGGGCCTTGCTCTGGAATCGAGCCGCTACGCGCTCGAGCTCTTCGGCGGCTGAGCGGGCCCGGTCGGCGTCGCCAGCCGCGATCTCGATCTCGACCTGCGCCTCGAGTAGCGGCGCTCGCCGCAGGTCGGTGTCGGGTGGCTGCTCCTTCGAGGGCACCCGCACGGGGTGCTCGAGCGCGTCTCGGATGGAGACGGACGCCGCTGCCACGTCTCCTTGGGCCAGCCGCACCAGCGCGAGACCGGGCTGGGGATCCCACCCTGCGCGATGGGCGGCCAGCAGGGCTTGCTCCGCGCCTTCGACGTCTCCCTTGCGGAGCCGGATCCGTCCGAGCTCGCTCAGCGGCCAGCCCATCTCGCGTCGCAGGTAGGGACGGAGCTCCTCGCATGCCTCGAGCGCCTCCGTCTCTGCCTCGTCGCAGGACCCACGCAGCCTCAGGATCTCCGCGCGGTGGACCCGGCAGCGGCCGTGGAGGCTGCCGATCGCATTCGTCTTGCACCACCGCTCCATCGCATCGGTCCATTCCTCGGCGACGTCGTACTGGCCGAGCCCCTGCAGGGCGCACACGAGCTCGCAGTAGACGATCCCTGTCGAGAGGGCGTCGAGATCCCCGGAGACCGTCGCCACCCCGACCTCGTCCAAGAGCGCCAGACCCTGCCGAACGTCGCCGTCGAGGATGAGGAGTCGTGCCTCTGCCACGCGTCCAATCGCGCACGCCGCCGGCTCGCACTTCAAGCCCACCTCGACGGCACGCCGGGCCCACGGCCGAGCACCGTGCAGGTCGCCCGCGAGCATCCGCTCGTATGCGCGGACCACCCCGAACCATGCGTGTGCCGGCGTCTCATCCTGACCCTCGAGAAGCCGCTCCGCCCGCGCCAGCCAGCCGCGCACCGGCGCCATGAGGGCGGTGTCGAGGAGCAGATGCATGGCAACCCGAACCGCCGCCCCCGCTGCTGCCACCTGGTCGCCGGCCTGCACGGACGCCGCGTGAGCGCGCTCCCACGCCTCAATGGCGACTTCGAGATGGCCCGCCGCGTAGGCCACCTCGCCAAGCAGCGGTAGATCGGCGGGGCCCGCGAGGCCGGCCGCGTCCGCCTTCATGAGGAGGTCGAAGGCGTCCTGCCAATCGCCCCGCGATGCCGCGTCGCGGCCGCGCCGAGCGATCGTCTCATCCGCATCAACTCTCATCGCAGGCCAGCGTAACCGCGCGAGTTACGGCCGTAACGGTCTCGCTCACGCATACAGGTAAGAGAACCACCCCCGAGCGACGAGGACAACAGTGGAAACCGCACACGTCAATGGCATAGATCTGGAGTACGAGGTGGTCGGAACGGGCGAGCCGGTGCTGCTCATCAGCCCGGTCCTCGCGGACGGCTTCCTGCCGCTCCTCTCACAACGGGCGCTGGCCGAGCGCTACCAGCTGATCCGCTACCACAAGCGGGGCTGGGTCGGCAGCACCCACACCCCGCCGCCGGTGAGCGTCGCGGACCACGCAGCGGATGCCGCGGCGTTGCTCGACCATCTCGGCGTGCCGCGCGCCCATGTCGCGGGCCACTCCAGCGGCGCGGCGGTTGCCGCCCAGCTGGCGCTCGACCATCCCGAGACCGTGCACACGCTGATCCTGCTGGAGCTGTCGCTGCTCTCGGTCGCCAGCGGCAAGGCGTTCCTCGAACAGGCCGGCCCGGCGTTCGACGCGTACCAGAGCGGCGACCACACGGCCGCGTTCGCAATCTTCATGAGCGCCGTGAGCGGCCTCGACTGGACAACCGGCCGAGCCGTGCTCGAGGAGTACCTTCCCGGCGCGGAGGCGCAGGCGATCAGGGACGCCGACACCTTCTTCGGCATCGAGCTGCCCGCCCTGACCGAGTGGGAGTTCGGCGCCCAGCAGGCAGCCGCCATCAACCGGCCCGTGCTGTCCGTGCTGGGCAGTGAGACGCAGCCTCTTTGGCTAGAGGTCGCCGAGTTCCTCTGCTCCTCGCTCCCGCAGGTCGAGGAACGCACGATCGACGGGGTCGGCCACCTCCTGCACATCCAGCGTCCCAAGCCGGTCGGTCAAAAGATCGTCCAGTTCCTGAGGCGAAACCCCATGGCCGGCGACGACGGCCAGCGACCTCATCTCGACCACGCGCCTGAGGCCGCGGCGAGCCAATCCAACCTCTAAGGAGGAAACCATGCCGCTCATCAACGTCAAGCTCATCGAGGACGTCTTCACGCCCGACCAGAAGCGCGAGATCATCGAGCGCCTCACCGACGCGATGGTCTCGATCGAGGGCGAGAACATGCGCTCGGTCACCTGGGTCGTCGTCGAGGAAGTCACAAGCGGCGACTGGGGCATCGGCGGCAACCCGCTGAGCACCGAAGACGTCAAGGCACTCGCCGCCGGCGCGCCCGCCTAGCTCCGACCCTGAGTCACGGTCGCGGTGGTCGCACGGCGATCGCCGCGGCCGATGATCCCGGAGTTTGCGGAGATCCGCTCGGCCGCCCCTCGAACGCACTCGCTACCGAGGCGGAGCCTCGGAAAGGAACATCGTGCTAATGAAATCTGAGCGGCGCAGATGGCGCCGACGACGACCGATCCGCGCTACCTCGGTGCACGGCCAGGGGGCTCGAGATGGAATCGGCACGCGCCCGCGTTGCGACGAAACCGGAAGCTCCGCCCACCGGCGAGCAGATTGTCGCGTTCCCATGCTCCCGACACACTCGTCGCCGCGGCTCCTTTGGCCACGAAGCAGTCGTCTCCTGCCCGCCGGGCGCGCTGTTGCGTTGGACGAGTACCGGGAGTCCGCCCTCCTGCGGGCAGAGTGTTCCTTTCCCATGCAAGCGGCACTCTCGAAGAGCCAACCGAACACTGCGCTCATGGTTGATCACGCGTCGAATTGCTCGTCGGCTCCTGCGATTCGGCTCGCTTCGTGCGGCGAGCGGCGATTAGGATCGCGGCCATGAGCGATCCGACCAAGTTCCTGCTCTCCGAGGAGCAGATCCCGACCCACTGGGTCAACCTGCTGCCCGACCTGCCGGGCGATCCGCTGCCGCCGCTGAGCCCGGCGACGGGCCAGCCGGCCGGGCCGGAGGACCTCACGCCGATCTTCCCGATGGGCCTGATCGCCCAGGAGGTCTCGTCGGACCCGGAGATCGAGATCCCGGAGGAGGTCCGCCGGGCGTACAGACTGTGGCGGCCGACGCCGCTGCACCGGGCGCGCCGCCTCGAACGGGCGCTCGGCACGTCCGCGCGCATGTACTACAAGTACGAAGGCACGTCACCGGCGGGCTCGCACAAACCGAACACCGCCGTCGCGCAGGCGTACGAGAACGCGCAGGCCGGCATCGCCAAGCTCGCTACCGAGACGGGCGCCGGCCAGTGGGGCTCCGCGCTCGCCTTCGCGTGCGCGCTGTTCGGGCTCGAGTGCGAGGTGTTCATGGTCGGCTCGAGCTACGACCAGAAGCCGTACCGGCGCTCGATGATGGAGGCGTGGGGCGCGACCGTTCACCGCTCCCCGTCCGACCGTACCGAGTCCGGCCGCGCGCACGCCGAGCACGCCACCGGCTCACTCGGAATCGCGATCTCCGAGGCGGTCGAGGTCGCCGCGCAGGACCCGCGCTGCAACTACGCGCTCGGCTCGGTGCTGAACCACGTGCTCCTGCACCAGACGGTGATCGGGCAGGAGGCACTGCTGCAGCTCGAGCTTGCCGGCGACGAGCCGGACGTGATCGTCGGCTGTGTCGGCGGCGGCTCCAACTTCGGCGGGCTGGCATTGCCGTTCATGCGCGCCGGCTCGAACGCGCGGTTCGTGGCGGCAGAGCCCGCCGCATGCCCGACGCTTACGCGCGGCGTGTACCGGTACGACTTCGGCGACACGGCCGGGCTCACGCCGCTGATGCCCATGTACACGCTCGGGCACGACTTCGTGCCGCCGCCGGTGCACGCCGGCGGCCTTCGCTACCACGGCGACGCGCCGGTCCTGTGCGGGCTCGTGAAGGCGGGCCGGGTCGAGGCGCGCGCGTACAAGCAGAACGAGACGTTCGAGGCCGCGGTGCGGTTCGCGCGCAGCGAGGGGATCATCCCCGCGCCCGAGCCGGCGCACGCGATCCGTGCGGTGATCGAGGAGGTCGAGCGCGCCGACGCGGAGGTGATCCTGTTCGGGCTCTGCGGCCACGGCAACTTCGACCTCGCGGCCTACGACGCATTCCTGTCGGGGAAGCTCGAGGACCCGGAGTTCTCGGAGGTCGACATGGAAGCGGCCCTGGCGCGGCTCCCCGAGGCCCCGGCGATCGCCTGATCGCCGCGCCGGCGGCGGCTACTCGACGGTGACGGTCTTCGCGAGGTTCCGCGGCTGATCCACGTTGAGCCCGCGCGCGCGGGCGATATGGTAGGCCAGCAGCTGCAGGGGCACTATCGCCAGGATCGGCTGCAGCAGCCAGTCGGTGCGCGGGATCGCGATCGTCTCCTCTGCGTCCACCTGCGTGCCCTCGGTCACGACGGCGATCACGTGGGCGCCGCGGGCGCGCACCTCCGCGATGTTCGAGGCCATCTTGTCGAGGACCGGCGAGTCGGTCGCCACGCACACCACCGGGGTCCGCTCGTCGAGCAGGGCGATCGGCCCGTGCTTCATCTCGCCGGCCGCGTAGGCGTCGGTCGGGATGTAGGAGATCTCCTTCAGCTTCAGCGCGCCCTCGAGGCAGATCGAGAGCCCCACGTGGCGGCCGAGGTAGAGGAAGAAGCCGGCGTCCTTCCAGTGCCGGGCGATCGCCTGAACCGGCTCGTCGATCTGGTCCACCATGCCCGCGATCAGGTGCGGCATCTCGCGCAGGTCCGAGACCAGCCTGCGCACGACCTCGGGCTCGAGCTTGCCGTGCAGGGCGGCCAGCTTGAGCCCGAAGAGCTGCATCACGGCCACCTGCGCCACGAAGGTCTTGGTCGCCGCCACTCCGATCTCGAGCCCGGCGCGGGTAAAGATCACACCGTCGGCGTCGCGCGTCGCCTGGCTGCCCATGATGTTCGTCACGGCGAGCACCTTCGCGCCGCGCTCGCGCGCCAGCCGCATCGCCGCCAGCGTGTCCGCCGTCTCGCCGGACTGCGAGATGCCGATCACGAGGTCGCGCTCAGAGAGCACGGGGTCGCGGTAGCGGAACTCCGAGGCGATGTCCATCTCGACCGGCCGGCGCGACCACCATTCGATCGCGTAGCGGCCCGCCAGGCCCGCGTGGTACGAGGTGCCGCAGGCCACGATCACGATGCGGCGCACGTCGCGCAGGAAGTCGTCCGAGATCCCGATGTCGCCCAGGTCCACTCCGTCGTCGAGCAGGCGGCCGCCCAGCGTCTCCGCCACGGCGTCGGCCTGCTCGTGGATCTCCTTGAGCATGAAGGTCTCGTAGCCGCCCTTCTCGGCGGCCTCGTCGTCCCAGTCGACCTCGTCCACCGCGCGGTCGATCGCGCTGCCCTCGCCGGGCTCGATGAAGCGCGCGCCGTCGGGCGTGATCTCCACGATCTCGCCGTCCTCGACCAGCTGCACGCGGCGTGTCTCCGCCAGGAACGCGGGGATCGCGGAGGCGATGAAGCTCTCTCCCTCGCCCACCCCGACGACCAGCGGGCACTCCTTGCGGGCGCCAACGAGCACGCCGGGATGGTCGGCCGACATCGCGACGAAGGCGTAGTGGCCGCGAAGCTCGTTATAGGCGCGGCGCACGGCCTCGGCGAGGTCCGCGGCGTCCCCGAGGTGCTTGGCGATCAGGTGCGCCACCACCTCCGCGTCCGTCTCCGAAGTGAACTCGGCTCCGGCGGCGAGCAGCCGCTCGCGCAGCTCCGCCCAGTTCTCGACGATGCCGTTGAGCGCGATGTGCACCCGGCCCGACGTGTCCCAGTGCGGGTGCGCGTTCGCCTCGGTCACACGCCCGTGCGTGGCCCAGCGGGTGTGGCCGATGCCGGTCGAGCCGCGCAGGTCGCCGTTGGTCGACGCGACCGCGTCGCGCAGGCGCTCGAGGTTGCCCACCGCGTGGACGCTCCCGACCGAGCCGTTGCGGACGACCGAGAGGCCGGCCGAGTCATAGCCGCGATACTCGAGCCGCCGCAGCCCCTCCATGAGGAGGTCGCGGCACTCGCGCGGCCCTACGTATCCGATGATTCCGCACATGAGGGTGATCAGCCTAACTTTGTTTCGACGAGGTTTGCCAGTCGATCAACGATCTCCTGGCACTCGTCCTCGCGCGGCGCCTCCACCATCACCCTCACGAGCGGTTCGGTCCCCGAGGAGCGCACCAGCACGCGGCCCCGGCCGTGGAGCCGGGCGGACTCCTCGTCAACCGCCGCCCAGACTTCCGCCGCGCCCTCGAGTGCGTCGCGGTCGGCCACCCGCACGTTGACGAGCCGCTGGGGCAGCTTCTCCATCGCGTCGCGGTCGGCGAGGTCGCGGCCGCCGAGCGCCTCGAGCGCCAGCAGCGCCGCCGCCGTGCCGTCGCCGGCGGGCACGAAGGCGGTGTCGATGATGTGGCCCGACTGCTCGCCCCCGAGCGCCCAGCCGCGCCGCAGGAGCTCCGCGAGGACGTGCCGGTCGCCCACCGGCGTGGTGGCCACCTCCACGCCGTGCTCGCGCATCGAGCGATGGAAGCCGTAGTTGGTCATGACGGTCACCGCCACGCCGGCGCCCGGCAGGCGCTCGCTGGCGCGCAGGTGCAGCGCGGCGAGGGCCATCAGCTCGTCCCCGTCCACGACGACCCCGTTCCGGTCGACCGCCAGCACGCGGTCGCCGTCGCCGTCGAAGGCGAAGCCGACGTCGTGGTCGTCCATGGCGTCGGCGAGCGCCTCGACGTGGGTGGAGCCGCAGCCGTGGTTGATGTTGCGGCCGTCCGGCTCCACGGCGAGCGCCGAGACCTCCGCGCCGAGCCGGTGGAAGATCTCGGGCGCGACGCGGTAGGTGGCGCCGTTCGCGCAGTCGAGCAGCACGCGCAACCCGGACAGGTCGAGGCCGGCGAAGCGGGCCTCCAGCTCGCGGAGGTAGTCGCCGGGGGCGCCGTGGAGCTCGCGCACCCGCCCCATGCGCCCTGCGACGCGCTCGTCTAGCAGGCGCTCGATCTCCGACTCGAGCTCGTCGTCGAGCTTGGTGCCCTCGGGGCCGAAGAACTTGATGCCGTTGTCGGCGTAGGGATTGTGGGACGCCGAGACGACCGCGGCGAGGTCGAAGCCGAAGCGGCGCACGAGCACCGATGCGCCGGGCGTGGGGAGGACGCCGCCGAGCAGCGCGTGACCGCCGGCTGCGGCCACTCCGGCGGCCAGCGCGGCCTCGAGCATCTCGCCCGACTCGCGCGTGTCCCGGACGATCAGCACATGCGGCGAGTCGGCGCTCGAGATGCGGGTGGCGGCACGCCCGAGGGCGGTGGCGAGCTCGGCGGTGAGGAACTCGCCGGCCACGCCGCGCACGCCGTCGGTGCCGAAGAGCTTGCGGGGGGCCGCCCCCTCCGCGACGCGCTCGCCGCCGTCCACCGGCGGCTCTAGCGCTTCGAGAACTGAGGCCGCTTCCGGGCCTTCTTGAGGCCGGCCTTCTTGCGCTCCT
Organism: Thermoleophilaceae bacterium; assembly: GCA_050694635.1. Classification (GTDB taxonomy): domain Bacteria; phylum Actinomycetota; class Thermoleophilia; order Solirubrobacterales; family Thermoleophilaceae; genus JACVRW01. The sequence continues at coordinate 2,346 of JBOGXT010000303.1, read as the reverse complement.
TCACGCGCGGGTCGCGCGTGAGGTAGCCGCGGCGCTTGAGCTCGCCGCGCAGGGCGGGATCGGCCTCGACCAGCGCGCGGGCGATGCCGTGACGCAGCGCGGTCGCCTGGGCCGAGACGCCGCCGCCGTGAATGCGCGCGACCACGTCCATGCGCGACTGGTAGCCGGCCGCCTCCAGCGGCTGGCGGGCCATCCGCTGGAGCCTGACGCGCGGGAAGTACTCGTCCAGGTGGCGGCCGTTGACGTTGTAGGTGCCCTCGCCCGGCTTGAGGATCACCCGCGCGACGGCGCTCTTGCGCTTGCCGGTCGCGTTGTAGCGGGCGTCGGCGGCGAGGTCGAGCGGCGTGTGGGCGACGGGCTCGGGCTCGGCCGGGGCCTCCGCCGCGTCCTCGTCGGCGGCCTCGGGGGCCTGGTACTCGTCCGCCTCGGCGTACTGGCCGAAGTCGCTCTCCTCGCGAGCGGTCTCCTCGAGCACGAGGTCGGGCTCGAGGTGCATGCCCGGGATGACTTCCTCCTCGGGCTGGTCCTGGCGGCGCTCCCGCCGGGGGCGGCGCTCACGCGCGGGGCGGTCCTCGGCAGCGGACTCTTCGCCCTCGGCGGCGGGCTCCTCGGCCTCAGCCGCGGGCTCGTCAGGCTCGGCCGGGGCCTCCTCAGCCTCGTCTCCGGCCTCCTCCGCGTCCCCGCCTTCGGCGGCCCGGCTTCCGCTCTGCGCCGCCAGCTCCTCCATGCCCTCGATCTCCGGGCCGACGGCCTCGCTCTCGCGGGCCTCGTCCTCGGGCGCGCCGGACTCCGGCTCCTGGGGCAGGTCGTCGCGCTCCTCGATCATCGGCTGGGCACCTCCATCGGCTCGGGCTTCTGCGCTGCGTGCGGGTGGTCGGGTCCCGAGTAGACCTTCAGCTTGCGAAGCTGCGCCCGGCCGAGCCGGCTGCGGGGAAGCATCCCCTTGACGGCGAGCCGGATCACCTCCTCGGGACGGCGCGCGAGCATCTCCTCGAGAGTGCGGCTGCGAAGGCCGCCCGGATAGCCGGAGTGCCGGTAGTAGCGCTTCTCCGCGCGCTTGTTGCCGGACACGGCGATCTTCTCGGCGTTGACCACGATGACGAAGTCGCCGACGTCGATGTGCGGCGTGTACTCGGGCTTGCGCTTGCCGCGCAGGGCATCCGCGATCCGGGTGGCGAGGCGCCCGAGCGTCTGCCCGGTCGCGTCGACCACGAGCCAGTGGCGCTCGCGGGTAGCGGGTGTCGCGACATACGTCTTCATCCGAAGGGGGCCGCCTCGGGCGGCCGGGCCAGAGAGTGTAGAGCTTGGATCCGCCACCTGCGGGTATATAGTGCCCGCCGTCAAAAGCCTGCCGAGTCCCCACCGGCCCACATGCCGTAGCCGGAGGGGAGCGGGGGAACCGTTCGGAGGCCGTCGAAACAGGTCTCCGAGGGGGCGAATCCACCGGAATGTCCCGGTGGTAGCGCTGCTCTTCAGGCGCGAGCCCGTCAGCTAACCCCGTAGGCCGGAGGAAGAGAGGCCGGAGGAGTTGCGCGACATCCACCTTGCCGCGGGGCGCTGCGCAGGCGCGCTGGCTCTCTGCCTGGGCGTCTTCGCTCCGGCGGCCGCGGCACAGACCTCCGGTGGCGGTGGCGGCGGCGGCGTTTACGTCGCGCAGCCGAAGGTCGCCGAGGTGAGCTGCGTCAGCCGCTGCGCCTCGAAGAAGCGCGCGCAGGGCGGTAGCACGCTGAAGATCAGCGGGACGGGGCTCGCATCCGCGAAGGAGGTCGTCTTCCGCGGCAGCTACGGCGGGGGTGACGACGTGTCGACGCCGGTCCGCCCCGGGGACGACACGCTGCTGCGCGCCCGCGTCCCGGTCGGCGCCGTGGCCGGTCCGGTGAGCGTAGTCACCGCCCAGGGCGCGACGTCGCGCCCGTCGGCGCCGGTCGCGATCCTGCCGCCGCCGCCCCCGGCCGGCAACGCCGTGCTGAGTCCGGTGCCCGGCCCGCGTGACGCCGGCGCCCCCCAGATGGAGACGGGTACGAGCCGGACCAAGGCCTACGTCGGCGCCCGCCGGGCCGTGACCTTCTCGTACCGCGTGAGCGGTCCGGTGCCCTCGGCTCTGACCGTGGAGCTCGTGAGCGGCACCGACGGGACCGTCGTGAAGAGCTGGGCTCCCGCGCCGCCCGCGCCCGGGGCGGTGCAGGGCGTCAGCTGGAGCGGCCGGCTGGGGCGCGCGGTGGCCACCCCCGGCCGCTACTCGTTCCGGCTCACCGCGGCGACCCAGGCCGGCGCCGTGGCGCGAAGCGCACAGACCGGCGACCTCGAGCGCGACGCCTTCGACCTCTACGACCACGTCTTCCCGGT
>JBOGXT010000302.1:0-1577 GCA_050694635.1 Thermoleophilaceae bacterium | reverse complement strand
GCGCTGCGCTCGTGGCCAGGAGGCCGGAGGACTGGGACTGGGCGGGCGCACGGATCGGCGTGGGATCGAACGGCACCCAGCCGATGCCCGTGAAGTAGACCTCGACCCAGGAGTGCGCGTCCAGGTCGCGCACGCGGTACTCGCGCGTGTCGCGATTGTAGGAGCCGGGCGAGAAGCCGGCCGCGATCCGCGCCGGGACGCCGATCATGCGCAGCATCAGCGCCATCGCCCCGGAGAACTGCTGGCAGTAGCCGCGCCGCTCGTCGAAGAGGAAGCCGTGCAGCGGGATCGGCCGCGTGGGAACGCGCTCGGAGTAGCGGTAGGTCTCTTGCAGCCGGGTCTCGATCGCCTTGACCGCGTCGTAGGGGGTCTCCTGGTCGGCGGTCCAATCGCGCGCGAGGCGGTACACGTCGCGGTAGTCGGAGCTCCTCAGCCGCTGGTCGGCCACGCCGCCGTCGGAGAGCGCCTCGCCTCGCAGCGGAACGGTCACCGCCTCGCGCGTGTCGATCGCCTCGCTGCGCGCGGCGTCGCCCTGCAGGCCGACCCCCTCGGTGGCGGACTCGCCGGGATTCGGCAGGTAGATCCGCGTGTAGCGGCCGTAGTAGTTCGGGTAGCCGTCGACGGTCGAGCGCTGCATCACGTCGCGGCTCGGGTCGGGCGCGTAGGCGTGCACCGTGTACGAGTCGCCCTCCTCGAGCGGGTCGCCCAGCAGGCGCGTGGTGCCGTCCACGCTGTAGCGCACCCTCGTACCGTCCACCTCGTAGGTCGTCCCGGCTCCTACGATCAGATCGCTGGTAAGCGAGCGCACGGTCACCTCGATCTCCTCGTCCCAGCGCTCGTTGTACTCGCGGAAGTTCCAGGTCGGCCCCTGGCTGAAGCCGAACCGGCCGGGCAGCTCGGCGGACTGGCTCAGGCCGTCGTTTAGGGACGTGCGCACCCAGCGGAAGCCGTCGAAGCCATCGAGCGTCTCCGCCTTCCAGTAATGCGGGCGGTCCGAGCGGATGTTGAGCAGAGTGGTCCCCTCGCGCGGCCAGTCGAGCGGGCCGTACTCGTGGTCCCAGTCGAACACGATCGGCGTGCCGCCGCCGAACCAGTTCCACGCGCGGTAGTCCCACCACGGCCGCTCGCCGTCGAGCACCGCCGCCGGCGGGAGCGAGAGCACCCCCACGGCAACCACGATCGCTGCGCCGGCCAGCGCCTCCCGGGAGCCGAGGCGCGGGAGCCAGAGCCAGCCCGCCACCAGGACCAGCAGGGCGAGGCCGCGCAGGAGCGGCTCGCCGGGGTCCCGCTCGGTGACCGCGGTGCCGTAGAGGAGCAGCAGCACCACTAGGGCCGCGGCCCGCAGCAGCGAGGCGCCCCGGAGGGCGGGAAAGAACGCGAGCGTGGCGGCGATGGCGAGCAGGAAGGGGGCGCCCAGCAGGATCGTCAGGCGGATCCACTCGTCCTTGCCGTCGTAGGGCCAGTCGACGCCCTGCACGCCACCGAGGCCGCGGTCGAGCCCGTCGGCGAGCTCCGACCAGTTCTCGGGGCCGAGCAGCCGCAGCGGCAGGCCGGCGGCGCCGAGCCCGAGGCAGAGG
>JBOGXT010000301.1:0-5138 GCA_050694635.1 Thermoleophilaceae bacterium | reverse complement strand
GCGCAGCTGCGCGACCAGGGGGTCATCACGGCGGAGGACTTCGAAGCCAAGAAAAAGCAGATTCTCGGGATCTGATCGAAAGGAGTAGGACCAGTGTCCACCCAGCCCCAGTACGAATCGCAGCGCGAGCCGGACGACATCTCCGGATGGACCGCCGGCGGGATCGTCTTCGCCGCGACCGTGTTGCTCATGGTCGGCATCTTCCAGATGATCGCCGGCCTCGTCGCGATCATCGACGACGAGTTCTACGTCGTGACCCGGAACTACACCTTCGACCTCGACACGAGCGCGTGGGGGTGGGTCCACCTCATCATCGGAGCCCTGGTGGCCGCCGTCGGGTGGTCGCTCTTCGCGCGCCGCGCGTGGGCCGGGGTGGCGGCGATCACGATCGCGATGTTGAGCGCGATCGCGAACTTCTTCTTCATCCCGTACTACCCGTTCTGGGCGATCCTCATGATCGCGCTCGACGTGTGGGTGATCTGGGCGCTGACGCGACCCGGCGCGATCAGGACTTGAGAGGGGTGGCACTCAGCCCATGACCGGGGTCAGGTCACGATTTTGGCCTTGAGCCGGTCGAACTCCTCCTGGCTGATGGCCCCCTTCTGCTGCAGGTCGTGGAGCTTGGCCAGCTCGTCGACGGGCGAGGTGCCGGCCACGTCCCGGATGTAGCTCTCGGCCGCCTGGCGTGTCTCGGCCTGCTGGCGGATCGCGCGTTCGCGCATCCCCTTCCCGCGGGCGATCAGGTAGACGAACGCGGTGATGTAGGGGAAGAAGATCAGCGCGAAGACCCACAGGGCCTTCATGCCGCCGGACAGCTCGTGGTCCCGGAAGACGTCCGAGATGATCGTGATGAGGACCCAGATCCAGATCACGATGAAGAAGATGGCGAGGGTCGTCAGGAGGGCCTCACCGAGGCCGTAGTCTGCGATGTACATGGGGAAGGTCTACCGCTGCCCCGGGCGAATCGGGATCACCCGTGCCGGGTGATTCGCGAGAGGGCGGCCGCTAACGCTCCACGATGGTCACCGTGATTCCGAGGCCTGGAGCGCCGGCCAGGGCGCGGTCGCAGGTGATGAGTGGACACTCGACCACTCGCGCCAGAGCGACATAGAGGGCGTCGTAGGTGCTGAGGTTGTGCCGGAGCTCCCACGCGTCGATGACGAGCGGGGCGATCGGGAAGCGCTCGATTCGGGCACTGGTGAGAAGCTCGAGCGCCAGCCGCGCCCGCTCATCGGACATCTCACCACGCCGGACGTAGCTGGCGATCGCGTGGAGCACCTCGGCGTCGAGCAGCGTCGGTGCGATCCAGTCGACCCCTTCCAGGGCACCGCGAACGGTCGACGAGCGTGGATGCTCGACCAGCAGATCAACGACGACGGACGCGTCAACGACTGCGTTCGCCAGTGCGGCTCGTGCTCCCCCGAGCACCGTGAGGACCGACGCGGGCAGTCATATCCCGATCGCGTTCCTCACGAGCTTCGCGAACGGTCTCTGCCGCGGAACGCGACACCGTCACCGGCTCCAGTTCCGCTACGCGGTCGAGCCAGTCCGTCTTCGACGGCAGCCGCTGATCCCTCTCGATCAGCTTCAACAGGTAGTCGCGGATTGTCAGCCCTTCCTGCCCTGCACGGCGTCGCAACTCGGTGTGCATCGCCGGCGGAACGTTCTTGACTTGGATGATGCTCATGGCATGACTCTAGCATGCTGACGGCATCCCCAAGGCCTACGAGGCCGAGCGCTCCGAAGCCGAGCACCAGCCCTACGACCTGCCGCGGCCATCGCAGCGGCCCGGCTACTCCGCGCGCACGACGCAGCGGAAGCCGAGGTGGCACGTGGAGGTGTCGACCGGCTGGGACATGCGCGCGGCCGGGCGGTAGCGGCGGCAGTAGTTCGGCGCGCACAGGAACGAGCCACCCTTCGTGACCTTGCGGGGGATGGGGACGTCCTGCGGCCCGTACGGGTCCTTGGTCCACTCCCAGACGTTGCCGGTCATGTCGTAGAGCCCGTACCCGTTGGGCGGGTACGTCCCGACCGGCGACGTCCACTCCCACCCGTCGAGCCGCTCGTTCACCAGCGGGAACTCGCCCTGCCACGTGTTGGCCATGTACCGGCCCCCGGGCGTCGGCTCGTCGCCCCAGGAGTAGGTGGCGCCGTCCAGCCCGCCTCGCGCCGCTAGCTCCCACTCGGCCTCGGTGGGCAGCTCCTTGCCGGCCCACCGGGAGTACGCCTCGGCGTCCTCGTAGGCGATGTGCACCACCGGGTGCTTGGAGAGCTTCTTCGCCGAGGTCTCGGGCCCCTGCGGGTGGCGCCAGTCCGCGCCCGCGACGTAGACCCACCACTGGTAGGCGTCGTCCAGGCGGACCCGCCGCCCCGGCCTCACGAACACGCTGGACGAGGGCACGAGAAGTGCCGGGTCCGCGTCCGGGTAGTCGCTCGGGTCGGCCGGGCGCTCGGCGAGCGTCACGTGGCCCGTCTCCTGCACGAAGCGGTTGAAGTCGCGGTTCGTGACCGGGTGCCGGTCGATCCAGAAGCCGCCGGCGCTCGCGGCGTGCGCCGGGGCCTCCTCGGGGTAGCCGTCGTCGCTCCCCATGAGGAACGTGCCGCCCTCGATCCACGCCATCGTGGTCATGATGGTCTCAGTGGCGATGGATCGAGGCTTGCAGGACGGCGGGTGAACGTCCCTCACCCCGCCCGGGTGATTCGCGCTCACCCCGCGAGCCACCACGATCTCGGCGTGAGCGACCATCTGTCCATGCTCGAGGAATACCGCGGGCTGCGCGAGGCGCTCGAGGCCTCGATCCTGCCGCTCGCCACCTCCGTCGACGGGCGGCGCTTCGAGTACCAGGCCTCCCTGCACGGGCTCGACCTCGAGGCCGGCGGCTACGTGGCGCTCGACGCCGGGGGCGAGGTCCGGCTGGGGCAGGTGCTGATCGCCGAGCGCTACCGCGCGGCCACGTTTCCCGTGGGCGTGCGGAGCGGCACCAGCGACGAGACCCGCATCGGCATCCGGTTCCGCGACCTCGGCCCGGCCGCCCAGGCGGCGGTGCTGCGCCTCGACCCGGTGTCCGACCGCGCGGAGTACGCGGACCTGACCGCGCTGGTGGAGGACGAGGGCGTCCGCAGCGTGGAGGACCTCGCCCGCTCCTCCGCGGAGGCCCTCAAGCTGCGCGCCCGCAACCTCGGCGCCGACCGCGGGGGCGTCTGGCCCGGGGCCGACGGCGAGTCGCTGCCCGACGAGGTGGTGAGCAGGGCCGCCCCCCGCTGCCTGGTCGTAGACCTCGGTTGCTCCCGACGCGCGAGGAGCAGGCGCTCGCCGCCGGGGCGGTGCTCGAGCGGCTGTGGCGCGAGCGGGCGCGCCGACAGCCGGTGGCGATCGTGATCGACGAGGCCCATAACGTCTGCCCGGCCCAGGCCGGCGATCCGCTCACCTCGCTCGCCACCGCGGACGCGATCAGGATCGCCGGCGAGGGACGCAAGTTCGGCCTCTATCTGATCGTCGTGACCCAGCGACCGCAGAAGGTGCACGAGAACGTGCTGTCACAGTGCGACAACCTCGTGCTCATGCGGATGAACTCGACCGCCGACCTCGGCCACGTCGCCCGCATCTTCTCGTTCGTCCCCCCGGGCCTGATCGATCGCGCCGGCAGCTTTGCCCAGGGCGAGGCGCTGGTGGCCGGGAAGATCGCCTCCCACCCGGCCCTGATCCGCTTCGGAGCACGCATCACCGAGGAGGGTGGGGCGGATGTGGCGGGCTGGGCGTAGCCATGTCCGTCCGGGTGGTGCTCGCGGAGGACAGCCTGCTCGTGCGCGAGGGCCTGCGGCAGCTGCTCGAGGGAGCGTCGGACGTCGAGGTCGTAGGGGCGTGCGCTGACCTCGACAGCCTGCTCGAGACGATCGAACGCGAGCGGCCGGACGTCGTCCTGACCGACATCCGCATGCCGCCCTCGAACACGGACGAGGGCGTTCGGGTGGCGGCGCGGCTGCGCGAGACGGACCCGCAGATGGGCGTGGTCGTGCTGAGCCAGTACGACGAGCCGGCCTACGTCCTGAAGCTCCTCGAGACCGGCTCCGACGGGCGCGCCTACCTCCTGAAGGAGCGCGTCCACGACCGCCTGCAGCTCTCGACCGCCATCCACACCGTCGCCCGCGGCGGCTCGATCATCGATCCCAAGATCGTGGAGGTGCTGGTGGCGGCGCAGGCGCGGGCGGAGAACTCCCCGCTGCTCCAGCTGACGCCGCGGGAGCGGGAGGTGCTCGCCGAGATCGCCGAGGGAGGGAGCAACGCCGCCATCGCGGCGTCGCTCGTGCTTACCAAGCGCGCCGTCGAGAAGCACATCAACTCGATCTTCATGAAGCTCGGCCTCGGGGACGCCGATGACGTGAGCAAGCGCGTCAAGGCGACGCTCGTGTTCCTCGCGCACGGCCGTCATGACTGAGCGTGCGGCGTCGGTCTGGCGGCTCCTCCGGCGGGCCGGCGGCTCGATGGTCGCCACCGCCGGAACCCGGGACGCGGCCCAGGTCGCCTACTACCTGGTGATGTCGTTCCCGGCGGTCCTGCTGCTGCTGGTCTGGGCATTCTCGGCCGTGCTGAACGACGAGAGCGTGCGCGAGCCGATCGTCGACGCGATCGTGCAGGCGCTCCCGCTCGGCGATCCATCTGAGCGGCAGGAGGTCGAGCAGCTCCTCGACGAGGTCGCGGCCGGCGCGGGGAGTCTCGGCTGGCTCGGGGCGGTGTCGCTGCTCTACTCGGCGAGCGGAGCCATCGGGGCCATGCGCCACGCCGTCAACGACGCCTGGGGGGAGCGCGACACGCGACCGTTCGTGCAGGCCAAGGCGCTCGACGCCGGCCTCACGCTCGTGGTGGCGCCGATCGCGATCGTCGCCCTCGGCCTGACGCTGTCGGGCGAGCTGTCCTCCGCCATCGGGGATCGCCCCTGGCTCGCGGCGGTGGCGCAGTTCTCGGCCACGCGGCTGCTGCCGCTGGCGCTGCTGTTCGCGCTGCTGGCCGGCCTGTTCCTCGTGCTGCCGGTGTCCCACAGCGCGACCATGCGGACGGCGTGGCCCGGCGCGCTCGCCGCCGTCGTGGGAGTGGTGGCCGTCGAGGCGGGGACGGAGCTGTACTTCAGCGTCTTCGGCAA
>JBOGXT010000300.1:0-1501 GCA_050694635.1 Thermoleophilaceae bacterium | reverse complement strand
CTTCAGCCGGCGGTCGACGCGCACGTGGTGGAGGTCGAGGAAGACAGGGTCCGGTTCACGCATCCGCTGCTCGCGGCCGCCGTCTACGCGCGTGCCGACCGGGAGACTCGCCGAGACACCCACCGTGCACTCGCCCGCATGGCCAAGACGGTCGAGGAACGCGCCCGCCACCGTGCCCTGGCCAGCGAGCCACCCGATGTGGGGGTGGCCCGGGAGCTCGACGACGCCGCGCGTGCGGCAGTCGTACGCGGCTCTCCGGCGAGCGCGGCCGAGCTCGCGGAGCTGGCGGCCCGCTTCACGAGTCCGGAACACGTCGACGATCAACGTCGGCGGCTGTGCGACGCCGCCGACTTCCACCTCCTGGCCGGAGACATCCGGCGCGCGTACGACGTCGCAGCGCCGATCGTCGAGGGGGCACCTGCAGGCATCCAACGAGCACGGGCGCTGTTCGTGCTGAGCTTCACCGACCCCGAAACACCGAAGCGCATCGCATGGGCAGAGCAGGCGCTGGTCGAGGCGGCCGGAGCAAACGAACTAGGGGCCCAGATCAATCTTTGGTTATTCATCCTCTACTCCGTGCACCGGTCCCTTGCCGAGGCGCGGGCATGCGCGGAGCGGGCGCTCGCCCTGGGTGAGACAGGCCCCACCCGAGCGCGGGCGACTGGTCTCATAGTGTTCGCCGACCTGCTCGCCGGGAAGCCGCCCGACGACGAGCTGCTCGAGGCCGGGCTCGAGGTGGAGTCCGAGGCTTCAATGTTGTACCGCCCGAGCATGATTCGGGCGTTTCGGTACACGTACACCGATCAGGTAAACGAGGCGCGAGCTGCGTTCGACGCGGCCGCGAACAAGGCCGCTGAGTACGGCGAGGAGTACGCGCTGGCGGCTTTGCACCTCCACCGGACGGAGCTCGAGTGCCGCGCTGGGCGCTTCGCCGTCGCGGTCGAGACCGCGCGCGCTGGATACGCAATTGCCCAGCAGCTCGGCATGCCCGACGAAATGGTCGTCATGGCGTGCACGCAGGCACTTGCTCACGCGTTCCTCGGCGACGTGGAGATCACGCGGGCCAAGGTGGCCGAGGCTTCCAGACTGCCAGGACTGTTCGAGATCCGGGCGCGGGCGGCGCTCGGGCTGCTCGAATTGTCGCTAGGCGACGTCAGCGCCGCCGCTGCGGAGCTGCGACCGCTGCCCGATCGGTTGTTCGGGATGGGCTACGGCGAAGCCCTCCATCTCGAAGCGGTGCCTGCCGCGATCGAGGCACTTGCCGAGCTGGGCGAGCTCAACGAAGCGCAGCGCCTGCTCGACCTCTACGCGAGGAAGGTGGCGCAAGGCCATTTCGGACGGGCGGCCACGGCGCGCTCGCGCGCGATCGTGGCCGCTGCCCGCGGGGAGCGCGACCAAGCCTTCGACGCGTTCGCCGAGGCACTACGCGAGCACGAGGCAATCGAAACGCCGTTCGAGCGGGCGAGAACCTTGCTGGCCCTCGGGCGCGTGCAGCGCCGCG
>JBOGXT010000299.1:0-2515 GCA_050694635.1 Thermoleophilaceae bacterium | reverse complement strand
TGCCGGCAAGGGTGAAATGGTGCGGTAAGAGCGCACCGGCGTCGCGGCGACGCGGCGGCCAGGCAAACCCCACCCGGTGCAAGGCCAAGCAGGAGCGCTGACGCTGCCCGCCGAGCTCCAGGTAGGCCGCAGGGCGAGAGCCCCGTCCGGCACGGTCACCGGACCGCGACCGGGCGAGACAGATGGTTGCTCGAGACAGGATCCGGCTTACAGGCCGGCTAAGGGAAAGGCCCCGCCGACGCGCGGGGTCTTCCTATGAGCGCACTTCGGCTGCTACCGTCCGGATGGTTAGAGTCGAGCGCATGCTCGGCGAAGTTGTGCGAGCGCCCGTAGTCGTTGCTTTCCAGCACCCTCCGCGATCGCAGCACAGAGCATCAGTGGAGGTATCTCAGCAAATGGCCACCGGAACCGTGAAGTGGTTCAGCGACGACAAGGGCTTCGGCTTCGTCACGCCCGACGAGGTCGGCAAGGACCTGTTCGTCCATCACAGCGGCATCGCCGGCGACGGCTTCAAGTCGCTCGCCGAGGGTGCCCGGGTCTCCTACGACGCCCAGCCCGGCGACAAGGGCCCGAAGGCCGTCAACGTGCGGCCCCTCGACTGATCGGGACGCGCGCGCCCGACATGACCGCCGACCCGGTGGAGCCCGCCGACCCGGTGGAGCCCGCCGACCCGGTGGATCGGCTGCCGTCGGCGACGACGGCGGTCACGCTCGCCTCCGGTGAGACGCTCGAGGTCGCGGGTCCTCTGGACCGGATCTCGAAGGAGCTCGAGAACGCCGCGCGCAGCAGCGCGGGAACGCTCGCGTGGCTCGAGGAGGCCTCCCGAGGCGAGCGCCTGGGCGTCAACCCGTCCCACGTCGTCCTGGTCCGGCGGGGGCGGGGCTAGCCGATCCGGCTATCCTCCAGGAGAGTCGTCTCCACCGTCGGGTGTCGCGCTCCCTGCGCCCCCCAGTGGTTCATTTTCCTGGGAGCCGAGGGGTGGTGCGCATGGTCGAGTCGGGCGACAGCTCCAACTGGAAGACGTCGACGCGCGGCGAACAGGCATGGAAGGAAGCGAGGGAGCGCGTGGCGTCGCGCAACGCCGAGGCGCGCAAGTCCGGGAAGCTCGAGCGCGAGACGTATGAGCGGGGTCGCGAGAGTGCGCGCCAGGCGGCGGCGGCCAAGCGCCACGCACAGCTGCTGAGACGCCGCACGCCCTAGGCGCGGCGGGGCGCCGCTTGCGGGCAGCGATGTCCGTCGCAGGAAACGAACAACGGGTCCGCGAGGCCCCTCCGCTGCGCGGCGCGCGACGGCGGGCCGACCTGGTCGCCCGCCTGCGGGACTTTGGCCGCCGCCGGCGAACACCGCTGACCGTCGTCGGCTCGCTGCTCACGGCTGCGGTCCTGGTGCTGCTGCTGTCGGGCCGGCGCGACGAGTTCGAGGCCGCTCTCTCGAGCGCCACCGCATGGGTGCTGGTCGTGACCGCCCTGCTGCAGATCGTCGCGCTGGTCTCGCGCAGCGAGGCATGGCATCTCACGATCGAGGCGGCCGGTGGCTCGGTCGAACGCCGGGTGCTGTACCGGGCGTCGAGCATGCAGGTGCTGGGGAGCGTGGTGAACGGGCACCTGGGAGTGGCCGCCCGGATCGCCGCCCTGAGGCGCTCCTCCCCCGAGGCCTGTCCGCAGGTGCCGACCCTGATCGCGGCCGAGTTCCCCATCCTCGCGGTGGAGGCGATGCTGGCCGCGCTGGCCTCGTTCACGCTGGTGGCGCCGCTCGGGCTGCCGTGGTGGCTTCCGATCGTCGGCCTCGCCGTCGTCGGAGCGGCCAGCGCAGGCCTCCGGCAGCTCGCTCTCCGCGAGGGCCGCAGGCTGTGGAGCGGCCTCGCCGTTCTCCGCAGCGCCGGCGGCGGCACCCGCGTGGTCGGCTACGTCCTGGTCGCCGTATTCGCTCAGATCTTCCGCAACTGGATGCTGCTCCACGCCGTCGGCGTGGATGCCTCGTTCCTCGACGCGATCGCAGTGCTGATCGCCGTCGTCACGCTCGGTCAGCTCCCGGTCGGTCCCACCGTCGGCGCAGCGGCCGCGGTGCTCATTCTCGGGAGCCACGGCGTGGCGGCTGCGGCCGCGGCCGGAGTGCTCATGACGGTGACGGGCACCCTCGGCGGCCTCTGCTTCGCCGGGTGGGCCGGCGCCGATCGCCTCTGGTCGGCCGCCCGGCGGGCCCGCCGCGCCGACCGCTCACCGAATTCCGGTTTGGTCGAAGCCCGTCCTGGCGAATAACAGCGACACCAGGGGTGCCTATTGCCGTCCGCCATGCGTCACAAGAAGCCGTCCGCCACCCGTAAGAGGAAGTCGAAGGTGGCAAAGGCCAAGCCGGCCGAGGATGCCTTCTGCCCCCACTGCCACCTGCTGATCGAGCGCAAGGTCGGCGAAGACTGGCCGCAAGAGCCGCTTCGGTGCCCGCACTGCCGGCTCCTGGTCGGCATCGGGCGCGCCCGGCCGACGCCGTCGGCGGAGCCCGGCGCGCGCGGTAGCGC
>JBOGXT010000298.1:0-2454 GCA_050694635.1 Thermoleophilaceae bacterium | reverse complement strand
CGAGGTGGCCGTTGAGGGTCTCCTGCGCGCCGGCTCGCTCGAGCCGCTCGCCGTCTTCGACAAGCCGGACGCGCTCGAGGGCCCCTACTTCGAGGAGACGATCTTCACCACGCCGTCGCGGCTGCCGCGCGAGATCGTCGCGGCCGTGACCCGCACGACCGCGGATGCCTGCGGCGCGCTCGGGCTGCGCGAGGGCCCCGTCCACGCGGAGCTGCGCGTGCACGCCGGGCACGTGTGGATGCTCGAGCTCGCCGCGCGCTCGATCGGCGGGCTGTGCTCGCGCTCTCTTCGCTTCGGCGTCGGTGTGAGCCTCGAGGAGGTGATCCTGCGCCACGCGCTCGCGCTGCCGGTCGGCGACCTCCGCCGCGAGGCGGCGGCGTCGGGCGTGATGATGCTTCCGATCCCCCGCGCGGGCGTACTGCGGGAGGTGCGCGGCCAGGACGACGCGCGCGCCGTGCCCGGCATCGCCGGGCTCGAGATCTCGATCGGCCGCGGCCGTCCCGTCCGCCCCCTGCCGGAGGGCGACCGCTACCTCGGCTTCCTGTTTGCCCGCGGCGAGACGCCCGCGCAGGTCGAGCACGCACTGCGCGCGGCGCACGAGCGGCTCGAGATCGACATCGCCGAGCCCTCGGCCAGCGAGCGGTCGGCGGGCGCGGCGGTGCGGGGCTAGGCTCCTGAAGCGATGCGCGTCCTGCTCGTCTCGACCTACGAGCTCGGCCACCAGCCGCTGCACCTGGCCTCGCCGGCGGCTGCGCTGCGTAAGGCGGGGCACGAGGTGCGCTGCCTTGACTTGTCGGTCGAGCGCTGGGACGCCGGCGCGCTCGAGTGGGCGCAGGCCGCCGGCTTCTCGGTGCCGATGCACACCGCGATGCGCCTGGCGATGCGGGCGGCGGCCGGCGTGCGCCGCGCACGCCCCGAGCTGCCGGTCTGCTTCTACGGCCTCTACGCGCCGGTGAGCCGCGACCTCACGGTCGGCGCGCTGGCCGACCGCGCGATCGCCGGCGAGTACGAGCCGGCGCTGACGGCGTGGGTCGGCGAGCTGGCGGCCGGCGGTCCGCCCGACGCGCGAGCGGACGAGCCGCTCATCCAGCTCGGCCGGGGCGAGTTCGAGTTGCCGGCACGCGACCTGCTGCCGCCTCTCGAGCGCTACGCGCACCTCGCGCTCGGGGGCGACGAGCGGCTCGTGGGCTACGTCGAGGCGAGCCACGGCTGCGTGCACCGGTGCCGCCACTGCCCGGTGCCCCCCGTCTACGACGGGCGCATCCGCATCGTGGGCGCAGACACCGTGGTCCGGGACATCGCGAGCCTCGTGGAGCTGGGCGCCCGCCACATCACCTTCGGCGATCCCGACTTCCTCAACGGCCGCCGCCACTCACTGCGCGTCGTGCAGGCGATGCACGAGCGCTTCCCCGACCTCACCTTCGACTGCACGACGAAGGTCGAGCACATCCTGCGCGACGCCGAGCTCTGGCCGGCGCTCGCCGAGGCGGGCTGCCTGTTCGCGGTCTCCGCGTTCGAGTCGGTCAACGACGAGATCCTCGAGCGGCTCGACAAGGGCCACACGACCGAGGAAGCCGCACGGGCGATCGCGCTGCTCAGGGAGCACGGAATCGAGATCCGCCCGTCGTGGATGCCGTTCACGCCCTGGACGACGCCCGACGACGTGGTCGAGATGCTCGACTTCGTGGCCGAGCACGACCTCGTCGGCAACGTCGATCCGGTCCAGTACACGATCCGCCTGCTGCTCCCCGAGGGATCGCTGCTGCTCGAGCGCCCCGACATGCGCCCGCACCTCGGAGACTACGACGCCGAGCGGCTCAGCTACAGGTGGACCCCGATCGACCCCGACAGCGACCGCCTCCAGGCCCGCCTCGCGGCGCTCGTCCAGCAGAGCGCGGCGGGCTCCGAGCCGATCCCCGAGACGTTCGCGAAGGTGCGCGCGGCGGCGCTCGAGGCGGCTGGGCGATCGCCGTCGCCCGCCGGCCGCGCCGAGCCGATCCTCGCCGGCTCGACCGAGGGGAGGCCACGGCTCACCGAGCCGTGGTTCTGCTGAGCGGAGCCCACCGAGGGCCAGTTTGGCCCTCTCGACGAGCTGTAGCCGCCCCGCCCGGCATAGCGATGTCACGCGCGTGAGACGCCCCGCTGGCGTGGGCCAAGCTCTATTGGTGGCGGTTCCTCAGACGTTGCAACTGATCCCGACCCGCGTGACGCCACGAGCCCAACACTGCGCCACTTCCAGGAACTGAAAAGTGCGCCGCCGAGGGCGAGCGGCTTCGCATACGCCTGCTCCGCCACCAAAGCGCTCGCGGGCGACGGCCCAATCGCCGTGCCGCACACTGCCGCTCAGGACGACCAACGACGCTGAGATCGAGCGGCGCGACGAGACGCTCGCTATTTCGGGCGAGGGACAGCCCGAGCCGGTCGAGTGCTTGCTCATTTTGAGCTAGCGCCGAC
>JBOGXT010000297.1:0-12568 GCA_050694635.1 Thermoleophilaceae bacterium | reverse complement strand
GCCGGGGACACCGGCGCCGGCGCGGCTGGCTCGGACGACTCCTCCGGCGCCGCGCTTCCCGCCACCGGCCTCGACGCCGGCGGCCTGGCCGTGCTCGGCCTGATGACGCTCGCGCTCGGCGCCTGGCTGCGCCGCCGTTCCGCGGCCGCTGGCTAACCTCCGGCGCGTGAACACCCGGAAGATCCGAGTCGTCGTGGCCAAGCCGGGCCTCGACGGTCATGACCGTGGCGCGAAGATCATCGCGCGGGCGCTGCGCGACGCCGGCATGGAGGTGATCTACACGGGCCTCCACCAGACGCCCGAGCAGATCGTCGAGACCGTGCTGCAGGAGGACGCCGACGCCGTCGGCCTGTCGATCCTGTCGGGGGCGCACATGACGCTTGTGCCGCGGATCGCCGAGCTGCTCAAGAGCGAGGGCGCGGAGGACGTGGTGCTGGTGGTGGGCGGCACGATCCCGAACGACGACATCCCCGAGCTCAAGGAGCTGGGCGTGTCAGAGGTGTTCACGCCCGGCGCGCCGGTGCAGGGGATCATCGACTACTTAAAGCAGGCAGTCCCGGCCTGATGCCGCCCCGCCTCACTCGCCGAGGCTTCGTCGGGGCCGCGGCGGGCGCGGCAGCGCTCGGCACGTCGGCCTGCTCTGTCGCGTCCTCCGCGCGGTCAAACTCCGACCGCATGAACGTGCTGCTGCTCATCGTCGACTCGGTGCGGCCGGACTTCCTCGGCTGCTACGGCTCGCCGCAAGTCCAGACGCCGACCATCGACTCGCTTGCGGCCGCCGGCGTCCGTTTCAACCGGTTCTTCCCCGAGGCGATGCCGACCGTGCCGGCCCGGCGCACGATCTTCACGGGGCGGCGCGTCTTCCCGTTCCGCGGGTGGGAGCACGCACCCGACCTCGGCCGCGGGCCCGGCGCCGCGCCGATCGAGGACGTCGGCCAGACCTTCACGAGCGCGCTGCGGCGGGCCGGCTACTGGACCGGATCGGTCAGCGACAACCCGTTGGTCGGCTTCACCCGCTCCTGGCGCCCGTTCCGGCTGAGCTTCGACCGCTATGCGTCGGTGGTCGGGCACAGCGGCTTCCGGAAGGAGGCCGACACCGTCAAGGCCGGGCAGCTGCGCCGCTGGCTCCCCGAGGGCCTGGGCGACGACGACCGCTACGTCGAGGGCATGCGCAAGTACCTGGCCAACACGGGCTACGGTCAGGACGACTCCCAGTCGAACGCGGCGCGGGTCTTCGGCGTGGCCGCCAAGCTGCTCGACGAGGCGGCGGGCAACCAGCCCTTCGCGCTGGTCGTGGACTCCTTCGACCCGCACGAGCCCTGGAGCCCCACGAAGGAGTACGTGGACATGTACTCGGACCCGGGCTACCACGGGCCCAGCCCCGGCACCGCGCGCTACACGCGCTGGGAGAGCTATCTCGACGAGGACGAGCTGCGCCAGATGCGAGCCGTCTACTCGGCCGCGCTCACTATCACGGACAAGTGGCTCGGCTCCTTCCTCGAGCAGCTCCGCGAGCGTGGGCTGCACGAGAACACCGCGATCGTGTTCCTGAGCGACCACGGCCTCCTGCTGGGCGAGCGCGGCTGGACCGGCAAGATCGCGCAGGAGCTGCATCCGGAGCTGATCCAGGTGCCGTGCGTGATCGTCCACCCGGATGGCCGCGGAGCGGGCGAGACCAGCCCCTGGTTCGGCTCGACGCACGACGTCGCGCCCACGTTGCTGTCGCTGGCCGGCGTATCGGCGCCGCCGGGAATGGACGGGGTGGACCTGTCGCCGCTGTTCGACGGCGAGGAGCCGGGCGAGCGCCCCTTCGCCTACGGCGGCTACGTCAACCACTTCTTCCTGCGCACCGACCACTGGTCCTACGTGGCCGACAACCGCGGCGACCACCGCGAGCTCTACGACCTGACGCTCGACCCGGCCGAGGTGGAGAACGTGGCGCCCGAGAATCGGGACGTCCACGAGGAGCTGCACGCGCGGCTCGTCGAGACGATCGGCGGCCCGCCGCCCTTCTATGCGGGCGAGGCCGTCGAGCCGGTCAAGCGGTAGGACGCGGCGATCTCCTCGGCGCACTCGCGAAGGCCGGCCACGCGCTCCTCGCCGTAGCGCTCGGCCCACTCGGCTTCGATCTCCGCGAACAGCCTCCGGCCGGTGAGACACGCCTCATGACCGCGCTCGGTGAGCTTGATGATCTTCGCCCGCCCGTCCCAGGGGTCGGCAACACGCTCGACGTAGCCCTTGCTCTCGAGCTCCGCAACCGCTTCCCCGACGGCCTGTTTCGTCAATCCGGAGCGGTCCGCCAGATCGGTCAACCGCGATCCGTGCTCGAGGTCGATGAACCCGAACACGCAGCCGTGCCCCTCGCGCACGTCGTCGAAGCCCGCGTCGGTCATGCGCCCGAACATCTCCTGCACCGCGAAGTTCTTGACCTGAGCCAGAACCGCGGGAAGAGGTCGCGGGGGGAATTCTTCGGACATTTGTAAGGTCGCTTGACTTGTTAGTCAGGTTGCTTTATAAAGTCACCTGACCGAATGATACCGGAGGACTCAAACATGCATCGCAAGTGGTGGACGCTGATCGCGGTCAGCGTCGCGACCTTCATGCTCCTGCTCGACATCACCGTGGTCAACACCGCGCTGCCGTCGATCGAGGAGGACCTCGGCGCGAGCTTTACCGAGCTTCAGTGGGTGATCGACGCCTACACGCTCTCGCTCGCGGCGCTGGTGCTCACGGCGGGCGTGCTGGCCGACCGCCTCGGCCGCCGCCGCGTGTTCGCCGCCGGGCTCGGCATCTTCACCGTCGCCTCTCTGCTCGCCGGCCTGGCCGGCGACCCGACCTTCCTGAACGTCATGCGCGCCCTGCAGGGCATCGGCGGCGCGATCATGTTCGCGGTCTCGCTGGCGCTGGTCGCGCAGGAGTTCAGCCCGGGGCGCGAGCGCGGAATGGCGATGGGCATCTACGGCGCCACGATCGGCGTGGCCGTGGCCACCGGGCCGCTCGTGGGCGGGGCGCTGACCGATTCGCTCGGCTGGGAGTCGATCTTCTTCCTGAACGTGCCGATCGGGATCGCGGCGATCGCCGTGACCTACGCGAAGCTGCGCGAGACACGCGACCCCAGCGCGTCGCGGATCGACTGGGCCGGCCTGGTGACCTTCTCGACCGCGCTGTTCCTGCTCGTGTTCGGGCTGCTGCGCGGCAACGAGGAGGGCTGGGGCTCCACGATGATCGTCGGCCTGCTCGCGGGCGCCGCGGTCCTGATGGCCGCCTTCCTCGCGATCGAGACGCGCGTTAAGGAGCCGATGCTCCCGCTGCACCTGTTCAAGAAGCCGGCGTTCACCGGCGTCCAGCTGGCCGCGCTGGCGGTCTCGTCGTCGATGTTCGCGCTGTTTCTTTACATCACGTTCTACCTGCAGGGCTTCCTCGGTCACGACCCGCTCGAGGCGGGCCTGCGCTACCTGCCGCTGACCGTGGTGAACTTCTTCGTCGCCGCCGCAACCGGTGCGCTGCTGTCGCGCGTGCCGGCGCGCGTCATCCTCAGCTCGGGCCTGGCCATCACCGGCCTCGGCCTGCTGCTGATGGGCGGGATCGACCCGAACGACGGGTGGACCACGCTGCTGGGCGGCTTCCTGCTCACGGGCGCCGGCGTCGGCCTGATCAACCCGGTGATCGCGGACGTGGCCGTGTCGGTCGTGCCCAGGGAGCAGAGCGGCATGGCGTCCGGCATCAACGACACGTTCCGCCAGGTCGGCATCGCCGTCGGCATCGCCGCCTGGGGGGCGATCTTCCTGGGCCGCGGTGCGAACGAGGTCGAGCAGCTGGCGGCCGGCACGCCCGCCGCGACCGGCGAGCGGCCGCGGCAGCTGGTGGAGGCCGTGTCCTCGGGCAACCTCGACCAGGCCCTGGCGGCGGTGCCGCCCGGGGCGCGCGACCAGGTGGCCACAGCGGCCAGCGAGGGCTTCCTCGCGGGCATGAACGACATCCTGATGCTGGGCGGGATCCTCTCGATAGCGGGCGCCCTGGTGGCACTCTGGCTGGTGCGGGAGCGCGACATCGAGCGCGAGAGCCCGATCGAGATCGAGCCGGCGCACATCGGCGAGCGCGAGCCGCTTCCGGAGGCCGCCTAGCCAGGCGATTGACTCGTCAGTCAACGGGGTAGGTACAATCCCGCGGCCCGGCGGGGAGGGCGTCCGTCCTCCCCGCCTCGGATGAGCCAAAGGAGAACCTTCCCGTGAAGATCTGCGTCCTCGTGAAAGAGGTGCCCGACGCGGCGGTCGAGAAGCGCATGGACCCAGGCTCCAAGCGCCTCGATCGCTCGGGCGAGAAGAACCTGAACCCCTTCGACACGCACGCCATCGAGGCCGCGATGCAGATTCGCGAGGGCGGCGCCGTGGACGTCGACGAGATAGTCGCCGTGACGATGGGGCCGGAGACGGCCTTCCGCGCCCTGCACAAGGCCGTCTCGCTGGGCGCCGACCGCTCCGTGCACCTGACCGACGAGGCGCTCTCGGGCTCGGACGTCTGCGCCACCGGCTATGCGCTCGCGCGCGTGCTCGAGTCGGAGTCGCCCGACCTCGTGCTGCTCGGCCAGCAGTCGGACGACGGCGAGTGCTACACGATCGGCGCCGTGGTGGCCGACCACCTGAAGATGCCCTCGCTGACGCAGGTGATCAAGATCGACGTCGAGGGCGGCAAGCTGCGCTGCGAGCGCCAGGCCGAGTACGGCTACGACACCGTCGCCGTCGAGCTGCCCGCCGTGATCTCGGTCGGCGACGCGATCAACGAGCCGCGCTACCCGTCGCTCAAGGCGATCATGGGCGCGAAGAAGAAGCAGCTCGACACGAAGTCGGCCGGCGACGTCGGAATCGAGCCGGACCGGGTCGGCGAGCAGGGCTCACGCACCGCCGTGCTCGAGGTGAACCCGCCGGCCCAGAAGGAGGCCGGCGAGATCATCGAGGACGAGGACACCAACGAGACGGTGGAGAAGATCGTCAGCTGGCTCGAGGAGAGGAAGCTGCTGGCATGAGCATCCTCGTCTACGCACTCCACTACGAGGGCGAGTTCAACAAGAACTCGCTCGGCGCCGTCTCCGAGGGCGCCAAGCTGGTGAAGGAGCTGGGCGGCGAGTGCGCCGCGGTCGTGGTCGGCGACGGCGACGACCTGACCGACGATCTCTGCGCCACGCTCGGCAAGTACGGCGCCACGAAGGTCTACCGCGCCAAGGCGCCGGAGGGGCTGGCCCAGCCGGTCGTCGACGTGATGGCCAAGGTCATCCAGGAGAACGACATCAAGTACGCGCTGTTCGGCGGCGGCCTGCTCGGCTTCGAGATCGGCGCCGGCCTGACCGCGCGCCTGAACGCCGGCGTGACGATGGAGGTCACCGCGGTCAAGGCGCAGGAAGGCAAGCTCGTGGCCGAGCGGCCGATCCTGCAGGACTCCGCGATCGTCGACGTCGGCTACGTCGGCGAGCCGGGCATCGTCATCGGCCGCCTCAACGCCTTCGACATCGCCGAGGGCGGCGACGGCGCGGCCGAGGTGGTCGACGTCGACGTGCAGCTCGAGGAGCACTCGACCAAGGCCGTGATGGTCCAGCGCGGCGAGCAGCGCGGCGCCGACGTGAACATCGAGGACGCCGAGATCCTGGTGGCCGGCGGCCGTGGGCTCGGCAAGGCCGAGGGCTTCGAGCTCGCGGAGGCGCTGGCCGAGGCGCTCGGCGGGGCGGTGGCCGCCACCCGGGCGGTGGTCGACGCCGGTTGGTACCCGTACGCGGCCCAGATCGGCCAGACCGGCAAGACGGTCGCGCCGAAGCTCTACCTCGCGGCCGGCATCTCCGGGGCGATCCAGCACAAGGTCGGCATGCAGAACTCAGAGCACATCGTCGCGATCAACAAGGACCCGAACGCGCCGATCTTCGAGTTCTCCGACCTCGGCGTGGTGGGCGACCTCAACAAGATCCTGCCCAAGCTGACCGACGCGGTGAAGGCGAAGAAGGGCTAGCCGCGCCGTGAGCACCGCGCCGGTCGAGTACCCGCCTCCCGTCGACTCCGCGAAGGAGTTCGTCGGGGCGCCCACCGATCCCGAGGACGAGCGGATCGAGGTCGGCGTCGCGATCGTCGGCGGCGGGCCGGCCGGCCTCGCCTGCGGGATCAGGCTGACTCAGCTGCTGGCTGAGGACGACTCGCTGCTGGAGTCGCTCGGCGAGGTCCCGATCGCCCTCGTCGAGAAGGGCAAGACGACCGGCTCGCACCTGCTGTCGGGGGCGATGATGCGCCCCTCGGCGATGCAGAAGCTGTTCCCGGACCTGCCCGAATCGGAGTGGCCCACCTACGGCACCGTCGAGAAGGACAGCGCGTACCTCCTCACGCGGAGGCGGGCACTTCCGCTCAGGCCGGTGCCGCCGCCGTTTCGCAACCACGGCAACCATGTGACCTCGATCGCGCAGCTCGGCCGCTGGCTGGGCGAGAAGGCGGAGGAGGCAGGCGTCTACGTGCTGGGCGAAACCGCCGCCGCCAAGCTCCTCGTGGAGGACGGCAGGGTGGTCGGTGTGCGATCGGGTGACAAGGGTCGCGACCGTGACGGGCAGGAGCTGTCGAACTTCGAACCTGGCTCGGACCTGATCGCGAAGATGACCGTGCTGGCCGAGGGCACGCAGGGGCACCTGACCGGGGCGGCCATCCGCCACTTCGACCTCGGGTCCGAGGACCCGCAGCAGTGGGAGCTCGGCGTCAAGGAGGTCTGGGAGGTGGAGGAGCCGCTCGACCGTGTGATCCACACGGCGGGCTGGCCGCTGCGCTTCTCCGCGAAGTACCGGGAGTTCGGCGGCTCGTTCATCTACCCCATGGGCGAGGACAAGATCTCGCTCGGGCTGGTGGCCGGCCTCGACTACCGCGATGCCCGCTTCTCGGTCCACGACGCGCTCCAGCAACTGAAGGGGCACCCGTTGGTCGCCAAGCTGCTCGCGGGCGGGAAGCGGGCGGCCTGGGGGGCCAAGACGATCCCGTCGGGCGGCTACTGGGCGATGCCACGGCGGCTGTCGGCGCCCGGACTCGTGCTCGCCGGCGACGGCGCCGCGATGTGCAACGTGTCGGAGCTCAAGGGCATCCACTACGCGATGCACGCCGGGATGTTCGCCGCCGAGGCCATCTACGAGCGGCTCAAGTCGGGCTCCACGGAGGACCTCTCGAACTACGACGAGAAGGTGCGCGACTCCGAGATCGTCAAGGACCTGTTTCGCACGCGCAATATGCGCCAGCCGGCCTCGAAGGCGGGTTTCTTCGTCGGCAGCGCGATCGGGAGCATGATGATCCTGACGGGCGGGCGCATCCCGGGCGGGCGCTGGGCCACGCACGACGACGCCACCGTGGACGTGTTCGTCGGCCCCGAGCGCGACTACCCGAAGCCCGACGGCAAGACGACGTTCGACAAGCTGTCCTCGGTGTTCGCGAGCGGCAACGCCACGCGCGACGACGCCCCGAACCACATCCGTATCCAGGAGAAGGTGCCGCTCGAAATCGCGCTGATGTGGCAGAACATGTGCCCGGCCCAGGTCTACGAAGTGCCCGAGGGGGAGCTGGATGGCGACGCCAAGCGCGAGGTGAATCTGCAGATCACCCCCTCGAACTGCGTGCAGTGTGGGGCGATCACCGCGAAGGGCGGCCGCCTGACACCGCCCGAGGGCGGCGACGGCCCGAATTACCAGGCGACGTAACTAGACTCGGAAGAGACATGAAGGCCGATATCCATCCCGAGTACGGACCGTCGCACGTGCGCTGCACCTGCGGCAACGAGTTCTGGACGCGCTCCACCAAGCCGGAGCTGCACGTCGAGATCTGCTCGAACTGCCACCCGTTCTACACGGGCCGCCAGAAGCTGGTCGACACCGGCGGCCGCGTCGAGCGCTTCCGCCGCCGTGCGGCGCGCGCAGGCCGCGGCTAGCCTGCCCCGCCGCAACTCCGGGCCCGCGGGCCTGTTCTGACGGGGCATGCTCGCCGTGCCCCTCATGCTCATGGCGGCCGCCGTGCCATTCGCGTCGGCGCCGCAGGCCTCGGTGAGCGTGGCCTCCTGCTCGCCCGACGAGAGGTCCGCGGCGTTCTACGCGCGAATGCGGCCGACCGCCGATGGACAGCGGATGTGGATGCGGTTCACCGTGCTCGAGAAGCACCTCGACCGGTGGGAGCCGTTGCGCGCGCCCGGCCTGTCCCGCTGGCACCGCTCGCAGCCCGGCGTGGCGGCGTTCGGCTACCGCCAGGAGGTTCGCGGACTCCGGCAAGGGGGCGTCTACCGCGCCCGGGTCAGCTTCCGCTGGTACTCGTCCGACGGTGAGCTTGTGGAGCGCACGCGGCGTACCTCGCGCGCCTGCCGGCAGTTCGACGAGGTGCCCAACCTCACCAGCATGGTCGCCGGCTCGGAGTCGACCAAGGTCCCGGGGGTACTGCGCTACCTGATCCGGGTCTCCAACACCGGCGCCGCGCCCGCCGCCGACGTGGAGGTCCGGCTGAGCGTCGACGGCGGCGTCGTGGACACGGTCACGGTCCCCTCGCTCGAGCCCGGCGAGAGCCGCGAGCTCGCGGTGCTGGGCCCCGCGTGCACCAGCTCGGTTTCGTCGATGGCCGACCCCGACGGGGTGATCGTGGAGTCGTCCGAGGCGGACAACGGCCACACGGTCGCCTGTCAAGGCTAGGGACACCTCGCCGATACCATCCGTGAAGTGACCGCCCGCGAGGCCACGAAAGACGCGCCGATCGGCGGCCAGGCAGTGCTCGAGGGCGTGATGATGCGCGGCATCTCGGTCTGGGCCGTGGCCGTGCGCAAGCCGTCCGAGGAGCAGCTCGCCGCCGGCGGGGCCGACTCCAAGGAGGGCGCGAAGGGCGAGATCGAGGTGATCTCCGAGCCGCTCGTCTCGTGGACGAAGCGCCACCGCCTGCTGCGGCTCCCGGTGGTGCGCGGCGTGGTGGCCCTCGCCGAGTCGCTCAAGATCGGATTCCGGGCGTTGGGGATCTCCGCCAACGCGCAGATGCCGTCCGGCGAGGACGGCGAGAAGCAGGAGATCGGCGGCGGCGCGTGGGTCGGCACGATCGTCTTCGCCCTGCTGTTCGCGATCGGCCTGTTCTTCCTGCTGCCCGCCGGCCTGACCAACATCTTCTCCGACCAGATCCCCAACTCGATCGTCTTCGTGGTGATCGAGAAGCTGGTGCGGATCTCGATCTTCCTCGGCTACCTGTGGCTGATCTCGCGCATGCCCGACCTCCAGCGCGTCTTCCAGTACCACGGCGCCGAGCACAAGACGATCTCGTGCTACGAGGCCGGCGAGGAGCTGACGCCGGAGAACGCCCAGCGGTACTCCCGCTTCCACCCCCGCTGCGGCACGAGCTTCCTGCTGCTGGTGATGATCGTGGCCATCGTGGTCTTCGCGCCGCTCGGCAAGCTCGACTGGCACTGGCTCTTCATCTCGCGCGTGCTTGGCATCCCGATCGTCGCCGGGCTCGCCTTCGAGCTGATCAAGTGGTTCGGCAAGAACCGCACGAAGCGCTGGGCGCGCATTCTGATGTGGCCCGGGATGCAGCTCCAGCGGCTGACCACGCGCGAGCCCGACCTGCCCGAGCTCGCCGTGGCGATCGCGGCGCTGAACGAGGTGCTGTCGGTCGAGAACCCCCGTGCCGCCACCGAGGAGGACAAGGTGGGCATGGAGGTCGTGGCTTGAGCCACAAACGTTTCGTATCTGCACGCTACGGTTAGCGCTTGACTATGGGCGCCGTGCTGCTGACTGGCGCCACGGGCTTCGTAGGGAAGGAGATCCTGGACCGCTTCCTCGACCGAGGACGGCAGGTCTTCGCGCTCGTGCGCGCCAAGGACGACGACGCCGCCGCCGGGCGGCTGGCTCGCCATGCCCGCCTGACCGCGGTGGCCGGCGACATCGAGCGGCCCGGCCTCGGCCTCGCCCCACGCCGCGCGGCGGCGCTGGCGGAGGAGGTCACGACCGTGGTCCACTGCGCCGCCTCCGTCTCGTTCGACATGTCGCTCGA
Organism: Thermoleophilaceae bacterium; assembly: GCA_050694635.1. Classification (GTDB taxonomy): domain Bacteria; phylum Actinomycetota; class Thermoleophilia; order Solirubrobacterales; family Thermoleophilaceae; genus JACVRW01. The sequence continues at coordinate 2,549 of JBOGXT010000297.1, read as the reverse complement.
GGCCTCGCGCCGCGTGAACGTGGAGGGCACCCGCCACGTGCTCGACCTGGCCGAGCGCTGCCAGCGGCTCGAGCGACTCAGCTACGTCTCGACCGCCTACGTGGCCGGTGAGCCGCGGCGGCTGTTCCACGAGGACCAGCTCGACGTCGGGCAGCGCTTCCGAAACCCGTACGAGCTCTCGAAGTTCGAGGCGGAGCGGATGCTGCGCGAGCGCGCGGCCGGGCTGCCGCTTCAGGTGCTGCGGCCGAGCATCGTGGTCGGCGACAGCCGCACCGGCCGGACCTCCTCGTTCAACGTGCTGTACGGGCCGCTCAAGGCGTTCGCCAGCGGCGTCATCCCGGCAATACCGGCGCGGCGCTCCTCGCCGGTCGACATAGTGCCGGTCGACTACGTCGCGGACCGCACCGTCGACCTGGCCGACCGTGGCCCGGACGGGACCTTCCACCTGGTCGCCGGCCGCAACGCCACGACGGTGGGGCGGCTGCTCGAGCTCGCCGCGAAGCAGCTCGGACGCAAGCCCCCGGCCGTGCTGCCGCCGGCGGCGTACCGCCGCCTGCTCCATCCACTGCTGCGCCGCAAGTACAGCGGCCTGCGCCGCATGGAGGTCTACTTCCCCTACTTCTCGATGCGGGTTCGCTTCGACGATCGCGGCCTCGGCCCGGCCCCACCGGTCGAGAGCTACTTCCACCGATTGCTCGAATTCGCCGAGCGGGCGCGCTGGGGTCGCGCGGCGTCAACCTGAAAACCCGCCCCAAATTGGGGGCTTGCAACGCCTGTCGCTAGGTGGTAGACAGGCCGGTACATCCCGTTCCCCCTTGGGAGGTCGACGACCATGTGCCTGGCGATCCCAGGCCAGATCATGGAGGTCGTCGACGACGCCAACCGCCTGGCTCAGGTCGACGTCGCCGGCGTAAAGCGAACGATCAACATCGGGCTGCTCGACGACGACGCCACCGGTGGCGCCGGACCGGGCGACGGGGTCCTGATCCACGTCGGCTTCGCGCTCTCGAAGGTCGACGAGGAGGAGGCGGTGGCCACGCGCAAGCTGCTCGAGGGCATGGGCGCCGATTACGAGCAGGAGCTCGATGAGCTCAAGGCGAGCGTGATCGAGTGAACCGCTGCGAGCACGACGACCGCTGCATCACTTGCGGCGACGTGGCGGTGGAGATGACGGTGCTGCGGGTGGACGACGAGCGCGGCCTCGCGCTCTGCGAGGCGGGCGGCGAGAAGGAGACCGTGGAGATCGAGCTGGTCGGGCCGGTGGCGCCCGGCGACGGGCTGCTCGTGCACGCCGGCACAGCCCTCCAGAGGCTTGCGGCATGAAGTTCGTCGACGAGTTCCGCGACCCCGAGCTCGGCAGGGTGCTGGCGAGCGAGATCCTCTCGACGGTCGAGCCCGGGCGCCACTACAAGGTGATGGAGGTCTGCGGCGGGCACACGCACTCGATCTACTAGTACGGCATCGACGACCTCCTGCCGGAGAACGTCGAGCTGGTGCACGGCCCCGGCTGCCCGGTCTGCGTGATCCCGATGGGCCGGGTGGACGACGGCATCGCGATCGCAAAGCAGCCCGGCGTGATCTTCACCTGCTTCGGCGACATGATGCGCATCCCCGGCTCGAGCGGCAGCCTGCTCGACGCCAAGGCCGAGGGCGCCGACGTGCGCATGGTCTACTCACCGCTCGACGCGCTGCGGATCGCCAAGCGCAACCCCGACCGCGACGTCGTCTTCTTCGCGATCGGGTTCGAGACGACCGCGCCCTCCACCGCCCTCACCCTGAAGCGCGCCCGCGTCGAGGGGGTGCCGAACTTCTTCTGCATGTGCAACCACGTGACGATAGTGCCGCCGCTCCGGGCGCTGCTCGACTCGCCGGACCTACGCCTCGATGGCTTCGTCGGCCCGGGCCACGTGTCGACCGTGGTGGGCGCCCGGCCGTTCGAGTTCATCCCGGCCGACTACGGCAAGCCGGTGGTGATCTCCGGCTTCGAGCCGCTCGACGTGCTCCAGGCGATCCAGATGATTCTGCGCCAGCTGGCCGAGCGCCGCTGCGAGGTGGAGAACCAGTACAAGCGCGTCGTTCCGTACGAGGGCAACCTGCGGGCGCTCGAGATCATGGCCGAGGTGTTCGAGCTGCGGCCGCACTTCGAGTGGCGTGGCCTCGGCTTCATCTCGCACTCCGGCCTCAAGCTCACCGAGGCCTACGCGGACTACGACGCCGAGCTGCGTTTCAGCGTCCCAGGCATCCGCGTCGCCGATCCCAAGGCCTGCCAGTGCGGGGAGGTCCTGAAAGGCGTGATCAAGCCGTTCGAGTGCAAGGTGTTCGGCACGGCGTGCACGCCCGAGCGGCCGATCGGCACCTGCATGGTGTCCTCCGAGGGCGCCTGCGCGGCCTACTACAACTACGGCCGCTTCGCCCGCGAGCGGGAGGTCGTATGAGCGCCACCCGCGAGGAGAAGATTCTCGGGATCATCGAGACCGCCCGGGCGAAGCGGCCGAAGTTCAAGGACGACCGGATCACCATGTCTCACGGGGCCGGGGGCAAGGCCACCC
>JBOGXT010000296.1:0-1538 GCA_050694635.1 Thermoleophilaceae bacterium | reverse complement strand
GGCCAGAGCGGCCGCGTTCTTGGCAGCCGCGGCGAGCTCGGCGCCGGTCACGTCGTCGGTCGCCTCGACCGTCACGCCGCCGGCCTCGAGCACCTCGCCGAGCTGGCGGCGCAGGTCCTGGTTGCGGGTGGCCACCACGACCGCCGCGCCGACCTCGATCGCCTCGCGCGCGTGCACGGGACCTCCCAGGCTGGCCACCGCACGGGCGCGCACGCGCTCGGACACGTACGCGGTGGGCGTGGTGCCGAGCGGCGGCACGAGGCCCTTGGAGGCGACGAGCACCGCGCTGCGCTCGCCGACGCGCGCGCCTATCTCGCCGACCGCGGCGGGTAGGCCGCCGCACGGCACGGCCAACACCACCAGGTCGACGCCCGCGAACTCGATCTGCGGCACCGTGCGGCAGCGGATCGCCTTGTCGAGCGTCACGCCGGGCAGGTACTCGGTGTTCTCGCGCTCGGCTTCCAGCCGCTCGGCCTGGGCCGCGGTGCGGCAGCCGAGCTGCACCTCGAGGCCGGCGCGCGACAGAACGGACGCGACCGCGGTGCCCATGCGGCCCGCACCCACCACGGCGGCAGTGCGAAGCGGCGGCAGCCCGCCGAGCCACTCCCACTGGAGGCCGACGCACGGCCAGATGCGCTCGGTGACCTCGCCGGCGAGGAACGACGACGGATGCTCGACGCGCGGGAAGGTGAGCGGTGGGCCGCAGCGCACGTGCACCCTGACCGGCCTGATCATCCAGCCCCTGCGGGCGCGCTCCGAGCCCGTGACGGCGATCGGAACGACCGGGGCACCGCTCTCGAGCGCCAGGCGTCCGACGCCGCGCCTCGGCTTCCCGAGCGACCCGGCGCGGATGCGGGTTCCCTCGGGAAAGATCACCACCGCCTGGCCGCGCTCGAGCAGCCTGCGCGCCGTCTCCATCGACTCCTCGTCCCCCTCGCCGCGGCGGATCGGGAACGCGCCCATGCAATTGAGGAACCAGCCGAGGAGCGGGTTCCTGAACAGCTCCTTCTTGGCGACGAAGTAGATCGGGCGGGGGATGCAGTACCCGATCGCGAACGGGTCGAGGAAGCTGCGGTGATTGGCGGCGAGCACGACGCCGCCCTCCGGGATGTGCTCGCGGCCGAGCCGGCGCAGCCTGAAGTAGGCGAGGATGAAGGGCTTCATCACCCAGCGGACGGGCCAGTACAGGAGCGGGTTAACGCCCCGGTGCCGGGTGCGCTCGTGGTACAGCTCGAGCTCGCGCGTGCGCAGCAGACCTCTCTTGCCCTCCTCCGGCATCGACCTCTGCTACCCGTGTACGTGCGTGTCGTTACGCTGGCAGGGTCATGGAGCTACGGCGAACGATGGGCGGAGCGATGGCCGGCGCCGTGGCGGCGGCAGCCTGGGCGGCACAGCAGCCGCTCGACAAGCGCGTGTTCGACTCGGACTACGACGACGTGGAGCTGCTCGGCAAGCTCTTCACGCGCGGGTCGGGCTGGCAGGCCGCGGGGCTCGCGGTGCACGTGGCGAACGGTGCCGTCTTCGGGGCGACCTACGCG
>JBOGXT010000295.1:0-2587 GCA_050694635.1 Thermoleophilaceae bacterium | reverse complement strand
GCTTCGTGGGAGGCGCGCTCGTCCGCCCGACGCCCGAACGCGCCGCGCCCATGGGGCGCATCGCGCACCGTGCCGCGCTCGCCGCCTTCCTCGTGCTGGTGGCGGTGGTCGGCTGGGGCCTGCCGATCTCGGACGACGGTCCGCGGCGCGCCAGGGTCGCCCTCGACGAGGTGCGCTCGGGTGCCGAGCGCTCGGTCGAGGCGACGGTCCGGCTCGATCCGCGCGACGGCGCCGACGACGCGCACTTCCTGAACGTCACGGCCTGGCAGGGAGGGGGGAGCGTCGTCAGCGAGCTTCGCCGGATCGGCCCCGGCGTCTACCGGACAACCGAGCCGGTCCCGGTCTACGGGGGCTGGAAGGCGATGCTCCGGCTGCACACCGGCGACTCGCTCGTCGGGGTGCCGATCTTCCTGCCGGAGGACCGCGCCATCCCGGCGCCGCAGGTGCCGGCGGAGGCGACCTTCGACCGCGAGTTCGTGCGCGACCTCGTGCTGCTCCAGCGCGAGCGCAAGGACGACGTGCCCGGAGCGCTGAGCGCGATCGCCTACCTCGTCGTGGCCGCGATCGCGGCCGCGCTGATCGGCCTGGTCGGCTGGGCGCTGATGCGGCTGGAGGGCGCCGAGCGCGGGCCGCGGGCCCCGCGGGCCGCTGGCAGGACTCGGCTGCGGGAGCCCGAACTCGTGTGAGACCGCATCAAAGACACGGCGCATCGTCGCCGAGACATCTGCTAGCTTCCTCGCCACGCCGAATCCGCGCATGCGCGGAGCGGGGGAACCAAGGTGGCCGTGGCCACTGGGGCGAACTTCCTTTAACGGAAGCGCGCGAGCTCTTTCAGCGCGAGCCCGTCAGCTAACCCCGCAGGCGTTCGAAAGAGAATGCCGTCATCCGTCAGCCACATCAAGCTGCTCTGCGCCGCCATGACAGCCGCGTGCCTGCTCGTCATGGGCCTCGCGGGGACCGCCTCGGCGGCCGGGCGCCCGAGCAGCGGCGGCGCGACCTTCGAGCCGCCTCCGCCTCCGCCAACGGCGGCCAAGATCGTCGATGGACAAGCGATCGCTCCGGCGTCGGCGCCCGGGCGCGTGAAGCGGGTTATCGAGGCGGGCAATCGTCTGATCGGGAAGCCCTACCGTTATGGCGGCGGGCACAGGCCCTTCGGCCGGATGCTCGACACCGGCTACGACTGCTCGGGAACCGCGAGCTACGCACTCTATGGCGGCCGCTTCCTCCGCTCGCCGATGCCCTCCGGGTCCTTCATGAACTGGGCGCAGGACGGGCCGGGGCGCTGGATCACCGTGTACGCCCACGGCGGCCATATGTATCTGGTCGTCGCGGGTCTCCGTCTCGACACGGGTATGCGCGACGACCCCTCGACGACTGGCCCCGCCTGGAGCAAGCGGCTGCGTCCGTCGAACGCGTTCGTGGCCCGCCACCCGAGCGGCTACTAGCCGCCCGCGGCTCCCAGCGCGCACTATCCTTCGGCGCCCATGGCAGTCGCCGCCAGCGCCTACACGGAGAAGACCGACGAGCAGAAGGCCATCACGGAGATGGTCCGGCAGTTCGTCGACAACGAGGTCCTGCCGATCGCCGAGGAGCACGACCACGAGGACAAGTTCCCCGAGGCGGTCGTGGAGCAGATGAAGGAGCTCGGGCTCTTCGGCGTGACGATCCCCGAGGACTACGGCGGGATGGGGCTCGACCTCACCACCTACGCGATGATCGTCGAGGAGCTCTCGCGCGGCTGGATCTCGGTCTCCGGGATCGTCAACACCCACTTCATCGGCTCCTACCTCCTGATGAAGTTCGGCACCGACGAGCAGAAGCAGGAATTCCTCCCACGCATGGCGACCGGCGAGATCAGGGCCGCCTTCTCGCTCTCTGAGCCCGAGTGCGGCTCGGACGTGCAGGGCATCAAGTCCACCGCCAAGAAGCTCGACGACGGCGACTGGGAGCTGAACGGGCAGAAGATGTGGGTCACGAACGGGCTCATGTCGGGTGTCGTGTTCGTGCTCGTCAAGAGCGACACGAAGGCCGACCCGCCCTACAGGGGCATGACCTGCTTCATCACCGAGAAGGAGCCGGGTGCCGAGCGCTACGACGGCCTGACGATCCCGCCCAAGATCAAGAAGATGGGCTACAAGGGCGTCGAGTCGACCGAGCTGGTCTACGACGGCTTCCGCTGCTCGCCCGACCGCATCCTCGGCGGCGAGGAGAACGGGCTCGGCAAGGGCTTCGGGCAGATGATGGACGCGCTCGAGGTGGGCCGCGTGAACGTGGCGGCCCGCGGCGTCGGCATCGCCCAGCGCGCGCTCGAGCTCGCGCTGCGCTACTCGCAGGAGCGCAAGGCGTTCGGGCGGGCCATCGCGGGGCACCAGGCGATCCAGTTCAAGCTCGCCGACATGGCCACGAAGATCGAGGCCGCGCGCCTGCTGACGCTGAAGGCGGCGCGCCTGAAGGACGCCGGCCAGCGCTCCGATCTCGAGGCCGGCATGGCGAAGCTGTTCGCCTCCGAGACCGGCAAGGAGGTGGTGGAGGAGGCCTTCCGCATCCACGGCGGCTACGGCTACTCGAAGGAGTACGAGATCGAGCG
>JBOGXT010000294.1:0-2250 GCA_050694635.1 Thermoleophilaceae bacterium | reverse complement strand
CGGCACCGCTGCGCGCGGGCCCGGGCTGCAGGCGCCTGGGACCGCGGACGGTCAGCTGCCGGGCAGCCGGTGTGAGGCGGATCGAGATGTACGGAGGGGCGGGCGCCGACCGGCTGACCCTCACGGGCCGGGCGCGGGCATTGCTCGACGGTGGGCCCGGCCGTGACCGTCTCGTCGGCGGGCCCCTCACCCGCTTCCGCGGCGGCCCCGGCGCCGATCGCTTCGTCCGCGTTACCGGGCGAGCTACCCGACCAGGAACTTCCCGTCGCGCTGCAGCTCCACGCCGTCCACGGTGATCGCCCCGCCCTGGCGCAGGTCGCAGACCATGTCCCAGTGCACCGCCGAGCTGTTCGTGCCGTGCGTCTCGGGGTAGCTCATCCCGATCGCCATGTGCACGGTCCCGCCGATCTTCTCGTCGAGCAGGATCTCCTTCGTGCCGGTGGCGATCCCGTAGTTGGTGCCGATCCCGAGCTCGCCCAGGCGCCTGGCGCCCTCGTCGGTGTCGAGCATCTCGACGAGGAAGTCCTCGCCCTGCTCGGCCGAGGCGTCCACGACCCTCCCGTCCTCGAACCGAAACCGCACGCCCGACACGGTCCGCCCGCCGTAGCTCGCCGGGAACGAGAACGCGATCTCGCCGTTGACCGAGTCCTCGACCGGCCCGGTGAAGAACTCGCCGTCCGGCATGTTGTGCTCGCCCACGCAGGGGATCCAGTGCCGCCCGGCCACGCCCAGCGTGATGTCGGTGCCGGGGGCGGTCACGCGCACCTCCTCCCTCCCCTCGATCCACTCCGCCAGCTGCATGACCTGGTCGGACTGACGCCTCCATGCGGTCACGGGCTCGTCGTCCGTGGCGAGGCAGGCCGCGTAGTAGAAGTCCTCGTAGTCGCGCAGCGACATCCCCGCCTCGCTCGCGTACGCGTGCGTGGGGAATAGCGTCAGCGCCCAGCGGTACTCGCCGGCGGCCGAGCGCTTCATCGACGTCTCCATCATCCCCCGGCGCGCCTTCTGGACCCGCGCCTGCTTCTTGGGATCGGCACGCGAGAGCTCGCGCGCGTTCACGTCGGCCATGACCGCGATGCGGACCTCGGCGTTCTCCGCCACCCACTCCGAGGTGGGCGGAACCCAGTCGAGCTGGTCCTCGCCCGCGAGGTCGAAGAAGGCCGCCTGGGCGCCGTCGGTCGTGAGCTGCATGATCGGCAGCCCGCCGGCGCGCAGCACCTCCTCGTACACCGCCTGCACGAGCACCTCGGCGGCAGTGGACGACTGGATCACGCATACGTCGCCCTTGGTGACCCTAGTCGAGTAGCGGACCAGGATCTGCGCGAGCGCCTCGGCGCGGCTGTCTCTCATGCGGTCACCCCCGCGTGCTCGAGCAGCCAGCGGTGCAGGCGTCGCTCGTCCGTGAGTTCGGGATGGAAGGCCACGGCAAGCATATTCGCCTGCCGGACGGCCACCGGGTGGCCGTCGACCTCGGCGAGCACCTCCACCTCGTCGCCGTGCTCCTCGACCCACGGCGCCCGGATGAAGACCGCCGTGAGCGGCGAACCCTCGAAGTCGAGCTCGGCCTCGAACGAGTTCAGCTGGCGACCGAAGGCGTTGCGACGCACGCGCACGTCGAGCAGGCCGAGGTGGTCGCGGTCGAGCATGATCAGGCCGGCGCAGGTGCCGAGCGTGGGCCGTCCGCCGCGCACGAGCTCGCGCAGCGGCTCGGCGAGCCCCTCGCGCTCGATGCCGAGCGTCATCGTGGTCGACTCGCCGCCTGGGATCACCAGCCCGTCGAGCCCCTCGAGGTCGGCCGGCACGCGCACCGGCCGCGCCATGGCGCCCAGCTCCGCGAGCACCTTGGCGTGCGCCTCGAAGTCGCCCTGGAGGGCGAGAACGCCGACGAGCGCGTCGCTCACCAACCGCGCTTCTGCAGGAGGCCGCCGTCAGCCTCGAGCGTGGCGATCTCGATCCCCGGCATCGCCTCGCCGAGCTCGCGCGAGGCGGCCGCCACGCGCTCCGGGTCGTCGTAGTGCGTGGTGGCCTCGACGATCGCCCGGGCGCGGCGTTCGGGGTCGGACGACTTGAAGATGCCCGAGCCGACGAAGTTGCCCTCCGCGCCGAGCTGCATCATCAGCGCAGCGTCGGCAGGTGTTGCGATCCCGCCCGCGCAGAACAGCACCACGGGCAGGCGGCCCCGCTCGGCCACGTCCTTGACGAGCTCGAGCGGCGCGCCGATCTCCTTCGCGGCGGTGGGCAGCTCCATCG
>JBOGXT010000293.1:0-5457 GCA_050694635.1 Thermoleophilaceae bacterium | reverse complement strand
TCGGTACGCACGACGCGAGCGCCGCGGCGCCCGTCGCGACGAGAAGCTCCCTCCTGCTCAGGCGAAAGCCGCCTAGGTCCCTCAGTTCGCGATAGCCTCGCTGACGGGCCATCCGCCACCCCTCCGGCCGCGATTTCCAAACCAGGGGTTCGCGCGCGGCGTCTGTAGTGTAGGCTATTTGTCTATTCATCCAGTCTACTATGCCGAGAGGCGCAGGAGCTGCGATCCGATGGCTACCGACTTCCGCTTCGGGGGCGTGGACGTCCGGCCCGGCGAGCGCGCGATCGCACGGGTCCCCGTTACGACGCGGCTCGACGGCTCCGAGCTGGCGATCCCCGTCCACGTCGTGCGCGGCTCGAAGCCCGGACCCTCGCTGACGGTGGTCTCGGCGCTCCATGGCAGCGAGTGGTTCTCGATCGAGATCGTGCGCCGCGTCGTCGCGACCGTCCCTCAGGAGCAGCTCGCCGGCGCCGTGATCGGCATCCCCGTGGCCAACCCGATCGCGCTGGAGCACTTCACCCGAATGACGCCGGACGAGTCCGACGAGCCGGACCTCAACCGCGTGTGGCCCGGCGGCACGACCTGGGTGACCGAGCAGATAGCGGCGGCCCTCTCCCGCGACGTCCTCTCCCGCACCGACGCGCTGATCGACATCCACACCGGCCCATGGGGCGCGACCCTCGGCGCCGTCGGCTACGGCCTGGATCTTCCCGATCGCGACGTCATGAAGCGATCGCTGGAGCTCGCCGTGGCCTTCGGCTACCCGGCGATCCGCGGACTACGCGTGATGGGGCAGTTCCCCGGTCCCCGGTCGATCGGCGGCTACGCCGGCGCCGCGCTCGGCATCCCGAGCATCGGCCCGAATCTCGGAGGAGCCGGCTTCGCGCCGGAGGTCGAGGAGTCGTGGCTGGACTCCAACGTTCGAGGTATCTTCAACGTCCTGCGGCAGCTGCGGATGCTGCCGGGCGAACCGGTGCTGCCAGCCCGCTTCTTCCACTTCGAGACGCGGGGACACCGGCTCGTCCCCCGGCGCGCCGGAATGCTCATGCCGAAGCTCGGACCGGATGCTCTGGTGACCGCGGTCCGGGAAGGGACCCTCCTCGCGGAAGTGGTCAGCCCGTTCACCTTCGAGGTGCTCGAGAGCATCGTGGCGCCGGCGGACGGCGTCATCTTCGGCGTGGCGCGGAACTACCCGGTACGTCCCGGGGACTGGGCGTTCTTCCTGGCCGAGAGCGACAGCCCCTCGAGCCGCTGGATCGACGCCGCCGGGACCGTAGCCGACATCGCCGACACGACCTTGCACGCTCTGACACAGCGGCCCGCCTCATGATCACGAAGGGGAGGACACCATCATGACCGTCGCATCCCACCGGCTGGCGTCCAAGACGGCGGCCGAGGAGATCTACGCGTACCGCAGAGCGATGAATGACTTCACTCTCGACCGGGAGCGGAGCGCTCTGCTCGTCGTCGACCTGCAGAACGGGAGCTGCGATCCATCGTGCGGCTGGTTCCCTGCGTACACCGCCATCGGCTACGGCGAGGTCATGGCCGCCTACCGTGCTCGCGTGGAGGGGCGCGTGCTCCCGAACGTCCGTCGCTTGCAGGACGCCTTCCGCTCGGTGCGGGCCGACGTGCTCTTCCTGACCGTGGGCACCATCACCGGCGACCTCTCGGACATGCCGGACCGCTTCCAGCGCTCCTACCGGTATTGGGAGGCGCGCGGTGTCCGGCCACCGTACGCGAAGGCGGGTACGCGGGAAATGGCGGTGATGGACGCCGTGGCGCCCGGACCCGGCGAGCCCGTGATCCAGAAGACCGGCTACAGCGGCTTCACCGGCACCACTCTGGAGCGCGTGCTGTTCAACAAGGCGGTCCGTCAGATCGTGTTCTGCGGCGTCGCGACGGATGCCTGCGTCGAAGCCACGCTCCGAGACGCGGTGGACCGGGGATTCGACTGCGTGGCGGTCGAAGACGCATGTGCCGCGGCGACCGACGAGAGCCATCAGCGCGGGATGCAGTCGATGGCGGCTTTCGCCCGCATCGCCACCGCGGACGAGGTGATGAAGGAACTCCTCGGGGCGAGCTGACCCGTCCGGGCTTCGAGCAAGCGCCGGAAGCACGCGCCTCCTGTGACCGGCCGCCTGGCTGGCAGCTCGATCCCCTCTTGTTCGACCGACTACTATTTCCGGACGTCATCGCCGGGTAGCGAGAGTCCAGCTTGTATAATCAACCGAACATGTTAAACGCCGGTGAAGAGCATCCTGCACCGGGGCCGCCGATCTACCACCAGATCGCGCGGGTGCTTCGCAGTCGGATCTTCCACGGCCTCTACCCGGCAGGTACGTCCATTCCTTCCGAGAACGAGCTGGCGCGTGAGTTCAGCGTCGCGCGCCTCACCGTCCGTCAGGCGATACAGGAGCTCAGGCGGGAAGGTGCCCTCGTTTCGCGGCGCGGTTCCGGCACTTTCGTTCCGCTCGGCCTGCGGATGGTCAGACCTGTCCACTTTCTCGGCTATCTCGAGGACCTGATACTCCAGTCGCTGACCCTGGTCACCCGCGTCGGCCCGATCAGGTCGGTCCCGGCTCCCTCGCCGGTGCGCAAGGCCTACGGGCTCGGGGCGGACGCCAAGGTCGTTCGTATCGAACGCACGAGGTACGCGAACGGCGAGCCCGTTCAGTACAGCATCAACTACCTGCTGCCGAAGATCGCGCGCGAGCTCTCGCTTGAGAAGCTCGGCGACGGCTCGCTCTCCGAGATGCTGGCCCAGGAGGGCGGCATCGAGACGACGTCCGCCTCGCAGACGCTCACGGCGGCGGCCGCGACGGCCGAGACGGCGCGAGCGCTCGAGACGAAGGTCGGCGCTCCCCTGCTCACGAGCGAGATCGTCGGCTTCAGCGGCGTTCGGGCGGTGAACTTCTCGCACGTGTTCTACCGCCCCGACCACGTCTTCTTCACGGCGACGCTGACGTCGGTCGCGGGCGACCCGCGTCTCAACCGGACCGCTGTCCTACCCCGGCGCAGACAGGCGCGACGCAGGAACCTCAGCTAGGCGGGACCGCCGCCGGCGTACCGGGGCTGGACGATGCGCTCGATGGTGTCCTGATCCCGAAGCGTGCCGATGCTCACCAGCGGATCCGCGCGGAGCACCAGGATGTCCGCCCGCCTCCCCTTCTTGATCGAGCCGATCTCCCGCTCCCGGCCGAGCGCGGCGGCGCTCCCCTGCGTGGCCACACGGAGCGTCTCGAGCGGCGTCAGCCCGGCTTCGACCAGCAGCTCCAGCTCCCGCGTGTTCCGCCCGCCGCGGGGTGGCGCTCCGGCGCCCGTGCCGAGAGCGAGCGGGACGCCCAGCTCGTAGGCGCGCCGGACGACCGCCATCCGCCCGGTCAGGCGCCGGGCCGCGCGCTCCGCCACCCAGCGTCCGAAGACGTGGTCCTGCCTGCCTGTGGCGGCGAAGTCGTACGACTCGAGCGTGGGCACCAGCACGGTGCCGCGGTCGCGCATGGTCTTCAGGAGCTCCTCGTCGAGAACATGCGGGCCGTGTTCGATGGTGTCGACACCCCCAAGGACGGCGCTGCGGGTTCCCGCGACCGTCACGGCGTGCGCGGAGACCTTCAGCCCGGAGCGGTGCGCCTCCGCCACCATCGCTTCGATCTCCCGCGGGGAGTAGTTCGAGAGGCCCTCGAGCCGGTTCGGCGCGTTGATCATGCCCTCGGAGGTGTAGATCTTGATGCAATCGGCGCCCTCACGGATGTTCTGCCTGACGTGCGCGACGCACTCGGCGACCCCATCCGCGAACGAGCTGCGCGGCCTCAGCCGGTGGGCGAGATCGTATGGCCAGATCATGACCTTGCCGTGCCCGCCGGTCTGCGAGATCGCCCACCCGGAGTCGACGATGTCGGGACCCGCGACGAGCCCCAGGCGGATGGCCGCCTTCACCGCCGCGATGTGAGCGGCATCAGCATGGCCGAGGTTCCGAACGGTGGTGAACCCGGCGGCGAGCAGGAGGTTGGCGTTCGCCGCCGACCGGATGATCCGAACGCTGTGGATCGGCTCCATGAACTTGCGCTGCGTCGTCGTCTCGTTGAACGTCCGGCGGCCGTCGACCACGGAGATCTCCACATGGTCGCCGGTGAAGTGAACGTGACAGTCGATCAGGCCCGGAACGAGGTAGCGGCCGGTCGTGTCGATGGTGCGGACCGTCGCGCCCGAGGGGACGGTCGTCGACGCACGCGGGCCGACCTTTGCGATGCCGCCGTCCTCGACGACCACGACGGCATCCGGGATGGGTGCGCGTCCGGTGCCGTCGATGACCGTGCCGCCTGCGAGGACCAGCGTGCCTCCCGTCCGGACGAGCTTGCTGGCGAGGTTGGCCGCGTCGGTGTAGGCGTGAAGGTGCAGCTCGTCGCCGGCCGGTGCGTGGTCGCGGATGACGTGACCGCTAGGGCTGTACACCGGACTCGGAGCCGCGGTCGGAGCTGCGCCGGATGCGTTCGAGGTCCCAGAAGGGGATCGTGCCGCGGATGCTTGGATCCCACGACCAACCCGACCAGCGACTTCGGTAGCCATGATGGTTGACGTGGCGGATCAGATGGATCCGCGGCATGTCACGCACCACGATCGCCTGAGCGGCCTTGTACGCGGCACCGCGCTCGGCGAGATCGTGCGTGGCCTTGCCCTTTCGGAACAGCTCGTCCAACTCCGCGTTCCGATAGTGGCCTACGTTGAGGACGCTCTCGCTTGCCAGCATCTCTTCGAGGAAGACCGGGTCCGGACCGATGCCGAGCCCGTCGACGAGCAGGTCGAAGTCATGGCCTTCCTGCACCTGCTCCTTCCACTGCGTGGCATCGAGCCGGTCCACGCGTACGACGATGCCCACCTTGGCGAGCGCGAGGGCGAGCTCCTGCGCGAGCCGCACGTGGAACGGGAAGAGCTGCCGGCAGACCATGCGGCCGCGGACGCGGACGCCGTCCGCCCCGGGCCGGAGGCCGGCGGCGGCCAGGAGGGACGTGGCCTTCCTCGAGTCGTACTCGGGGAACGTAGCGGTGGCATCGAACGCCCACTCGACCCGCTGGAGGTAGGCGTGGGCCGCCGGCTCGGCTCGAGGGCAGACCGCCTTTGCGAGGCGTTCGCGGTCCACCGCCCGAGAGACCGCCTCGCGCACCCGCCTGTCGGCCCACGGGGCGCGGTCGAAGTTGAACGTGACGTGGTTCAGCGCGTTGCCGCTCCCGCTCGCTAGCTTGATCCCTCGGCTCTCCGCCAGCTCGTCGTAGCGCTCGCAGGGCACGTCCTGGGTCACGAAGTCGACCGCGCCGCGCTTGAGCCGATCCAGCGCGTCGGCCAGGTCGGGCACCACCTTGAACTCGACCTCATCCAGCGCCGGGCGGCCGTTGTGGTAGTCGGGGTTGGCGACCACGCGCACGCCCTCGCCGCGGCGCCACTCGGCGAAGCGGTAGGGGC
>JBOGXT010000292.1:0-4593 GCA_050694635.1 Thermoleophilaceae bacterium | reverse complement strand
GCCCGGTGGCGGCCGCGGGCCCGGCGGTCGGGGACCCCGCGTGCGCGACCCCGCTCCAGTCGGCCCCCACGATTTCACCCGCACGCGTGAGGACATCCGGGCGCATGCCGGCGATGACGGCGACGGGCAGCCAAGCGCGGTACGACGTGCCCACCTCGAGCAACGCGGCCTTCCTGGTGCGGCAGTTGCCGCATTCGTCCAGATGCCGCTCGAGCCAGGCGCGATCGAACTCGTCGAGCTCGCCGTCCTGCTGGCTGCTGATCAGGGCCTGCGCTCGCTCGCAGTCCTCGGACATTGCGGCGACCGACGCGACGGCGCCCAGCCGCAGCTCGTCACGCAACCTTGCGCGGGCCCTCCAGATGAGCTGCGAAACGGCGTTGCGGTTGATGCCCAGGATCTGGGCGATCTCGTCGTAGGAACAGCCCTCGAGCTCTCGCAGTGCGAGGACCTCGCGATGCCGCCGCGGAAGGCGGGCATTGGCGGCTCTAACCTCCTCCTGCGAGCTCTCGAGAAGCGCCGAGCGCTCCGGATCCGCCTCGATCGCCACCGCGCCGGCAAGGGCCACGGCGGGCTCGGGCGCCTCCTCCACCAGATCGGTGCGTGCGCGGCGCTTGCTGGCCGCGTACGCCTCGTGCCGGGCCGCCGCGAACAGATAGGCGGAGAAGTTCAGCACGGGATCGTCGTCGTTTCGCAGACGCCGAAGCACGCTTAGGAACGCCTCCTGGGTGGCGTCGCGGGCGTCTTCGGGCGAGTCGACGAGCCGGAGACAGAAGTTGTAGACCCTGGACTCGTAGCGGTCGTAGAGCGCGGCGAAGGCCGCGCCGCTCCCCACGACTGCTTCCTGCAGCAGGACGCCGTCCGGCGCTGCCGCGCCGGGAGCGTTCCGCCTCCGGGCGGGCTCGCTCGCGAGTCTCTCGATTGGTCCAACGTAACCCCGCTGGGAAAACGGGTCAACCTAGGCTCGGGAGTCGGTGCGCGGGCTAGACGCTGTAGTCGAACCACACTGCGGTCCCGGCCTCGTCCCGCACGACACCCCACCGCGCGGCAAGGCTCTCGATCAAGAAGAGTCCGAAGCCGCCGGGCTCATCTTTCTCGACCCTCGGCTGCGCCCGCCAAGCGAACCCCGGTCCGTCGTCCCGGACCTCGACATGGACGTGATCCGGGCCCCGCACGATCTCCACGTGAACCCAGTCCTCCGGCCCAACGCCGCCGTGAACGACCGCGTTGTTGACCAGCTCGGTGAGCAGAAGGAGCACCTGCGACCGGGCATCGCTGGGCACCTCCCCGTCAATGGCCTCGCGGATAGTGGAGCCGGCGCGCCGCCCGCCTCGCACGGCGAAGGCGCTCATGACTCCGGCCCTCCGCTCCGCTCGGCTGATGGGCGGTACGAGTTCCGTCTTGGGAGGGCTTGAGAAGCCAAGGCGAGTCCTTCCTCAAACACACCCGCCGGCAGAGTGATCCGGCGGAGAGGGCGGTTGTTGTCCTGCCCTTGAGGAGTGAGCGGGGCTTGCTTTCTTACGGCCGGGGCTAAAAAGACAGCACCGACGCTCTCGGCGGCTACCGACTCGTCCGGCGCCATGCCGCGCAGCCGGCGGCGAGAGGTGATGTCGACGTCCCTGATCCAGAGCTGCTGGTCGAGCTCGACTTCGATGCCGTCGCGTCTACGGCGTCGAAGCTGCGCCCGGCTCGAAGCTGACGGATGCGAGCGCGGCGAACTGGGCGCGGCCGTGCTCGAGCTCCTCCAGCTTGATGTGCTCCTCGTCCTGGTGCGCGCGTTCCGGATCGCCGGGGCCGAAGATGACGGTCGGTATCTCCCGCGCGGCGGTCAGGCTCCCGTTGGTGCAGAAGGCTGCCGGGGGACCGGCGGGCACGGCTCCGCAGACTGCGTCGAGGAACCCGCCCCGCTGCGTTCGCCAGGCCGGGAAGAAGCGGGGTGCGGAGAGCTCGATCCCGGTGTGCGTCGCACCTTCCCGTCAGGGATCGCGGCACTCGCCTGCGCGCCGTGGCGCTCCGCCTCGGCAAGGAAGGGCGAGAGCTCCGCGAGCACCTCCTCGAGCGTGGTCACGGCGACGCCGACCGTGGCACGCAGCGTCCCCGTGCGGGCGGCGTCTGCGACGCCGTGAATGAGCGCTGCCATCGGGCCCTTGACATCACAGGCGCCACGGCCATGCAGCCGGCCGTCGGCGATGCCGGCGCCGCGGCGCGACGGAGCGACGGTGTCCGCGTGAACGTCGAACAGCAGATGTAGGTCGCCTTCGCCGACCGTCCCGAGCAGGTTGCCCGCCTCGTCCGGCGCGACGCATACCCGAGCCGCTCCATCTCGGCCGCGCAGAGCGCCACCACGGCTGCCTCGTCGGCCGAGAGGGAGGGCGTGGCGACGAGGCGCTCGGCGAACTCGATCATCCCACCGGTGCTTCCGCGGAGGCGAGTCGCGTCTGGGCCATGGAGCGGTTAACCCAGTTCCACGATCTCGTCTCGCATCTCGCGGAGAGCCTCCTGGTGGTGCGCGAGATAGTCCTGATCAAACAGCGATTCCTTGGGATCGGGAGGGACGCCGGCGAGCAGCTCGTCCAGGTGTGGCGTGTCGCGGACATCCCGTGTTGGCCACCACGCGCGCACGACCCGTCGGCGCGACACGCGCAGTTCGTAAACGAGAGATTCCAAGTAGCACGTCATCGCGCCCACGGCTTCCCGGATCAACTCCCTATTCGTGAACGTCCCGCGCGTTTCGCTCTCGTGCCCGATCGCTCGGAGATCCATCGTCACGTCGATTAGCTCTCGCACCTGCTCGTCGTAGGTCTTCGGCGAGCGGTCGATCGCGAGGAGGAGCTGCGCTTTCCGCACGCGGTGAGTCACATCGACGAGGCGCTGAGCCGTCTCCTTGCGGAATTCGCTCGCCGCCTCCGTCTGCGCGAGACGATCGCGATAACGCTGGACGAGGAAGTTGACGTAGACGCCAAGAACTCCCAACAGCAGGAATTGGAAGGCGAGCTTGGGGAAGTCACGGACGGCACGAGACTGGTCATCCGCGTCCAAGCTCACATAGCCGACGATCGCTATGGCCACGGCACCGACCGCGAGCACCGTGGCGAGGATCGGCATCCATAACTTGCCTGGTTGAACTCGTCTAAGGGCCGACATCGCCGACCTCCATGGAGCGCGAATCCGCGCTCAGAGCGGAGCGCTCACGGCGGCACGCCGCCGCGCTATTGCGACTTTGACTTCCGGCGGCGGCGCTGCCCCGGCAAGTGAAACGCCCAAGCGCCGCCAACTCCGACTGCTCGGTCTGCGTTCTCGGTGACTGACCGAGGCGAGGACTCGGTGCTTGTCCCCTGTGCCAGTTTCTCAGGCGTGTCGCCGGGGTCCGGCCTTCTACGCAACCGCCGAAGCCAGCGCGGAAGGTGAACGTCGCCGCCCCACGACTCGAGCTCTCGACGAGGCATGATGCCCTCCCCAATCGGTTGGGAGCGATCGTACTCCCGGCGAGTTCATGCCGCTAGCCCGGATCGGCAGTAGGCCTCCAAGTGTGAGCGCTGCGTCGGCGTTGGAGGGTTTCGGTGAGTCCGGGTCGGCCGGTGGGGCGCTGCACGAGCGCGGGGTTCGCGCCCGTGCAGCCGCGTAGCGGTCCCTATTCGGCGACGACCGCCGCGAGCTTGTCGAAGGCGGCGTTCCACCCGGCCTCGGCGTGGCCGCGACCCTCGGGCGGGAAGGGCCCGTCGCTGAGGGTCATGCGCGTCTTGGCGCCGTGGTCGTGGAACTCCACGCGCACGACCGTGGGCTCGTGCATGCCCACCTCCGGCATCGGGTCCGAGCGCAGGACGATCAGCTCCGGCTCCACGAGCTCGACGATCTCGTAGCCGATCGCGAACTCGCCGCCGCCGCCGCGGCGGACCATCGTGAGCTCGTAGCGCCCGCCGACGCGCAGGTCGATGTGGATCCGCTCGCGCGGCGTGTCCATGTGTTCGGGGCCGTACCACGCCGCCACCTCGTCGGGGTCGGTCCAGGCCCTGAACACCCGCTCGCGCGGCGCTTCGAAGATGCGCGTGATCAGGACCTCCTGATCGGCCGCCACGGGGGTCGAGTCACTCATCTTGCTCTCCTTTCCGGCGCAGGTGCGCCTCGAGTCGGTCCATCCGGGCCTCCCACGTCAGCTTGCGCGACTGCATCCACTCCACCGCCTCGTCGAGCGGGTCGGCCTGCAGCCGGCTCGGCCGCCACTGAGCCTCCCGGCTGCGGACGATCAGCCCCGCGCGCTCGAGCACCTTGAGGTGGCGCGAGATCGCCGGCAGGCTCACCGGGAACGGATCCGCCAGCTCGCTAACGGTCGCCTCGCCCTCGGCGAGCCGGGACAGGATCGAGCGGCGCGTCGGATCGGCGAGAGCGGCGAAGGTGAGGCTGAGCTGGTCGGTTGGCATGTAACGGTCCGGTTAATTAACCTAACAATTAAATACCATCAAGCTCCAGAACGCAACTCTGAGGAGGTTCAGGCGTTGTTGGCGGCCGCTCGCTGGCCAGCATGCTGGCGATGAGCACATGCAAAGCGGCACCTCCGGGCCAGACCGCGCTCGCCATGCGCGCCCCGCTACCCCTCGT
>JBOGXT010000291.1:0-2451 GCA_050694635.1 Thermoleophilaceae bacterium | reverse complement strand
GCCCTGCTCGCCGTCGGCGGGCTCGAGCTTGCCGCGCTAGCCGGCGCGGCGGCCGAAGGCGCGCGCCGGGGCCTACCGGTCGTCCTCGACGGCTACGCGGTCGCCGTCGCCGCGCTCGCCGCCGAGCGCCGGGATCCGGCGGTCGGGGAAGCCCTGATCGCCAGCCACCGCTCGGCCGAGCCCGGGCACGACAGCATCCTCGCCGAGCTCGGACTGGAGCCGCTGCTGGACCTCCGCCTGCGCCTGGGCGAGGCGTCCGGGGCGCTGATCGCGCTGCCCGTCATCGCGGCCGCTGGCGCCCTCCAAGCCGGCATGGCCACCTTCGAGGAAGCCGGCGTCGAGCGCCGGAGCTGACCAGAACGATGCGAGCTGCGCGCCACGCGCTGGACGGCGCCACGCTCGCCCTCGGTCTGCTCACGGTGATCCCCGCGCGGGCGCGCACGACCCCCGGCGGCCTCGGCTCGGCCGCCGGGTGGTTCCCAGCAGTCGGTGCGCTCGTCGGCCTCGCGGCGGGCGCGGTGCGTCTCGGGGCGGACCCGTCCCTCGGCCCGGGCGTAGCCGCCGTCCTGTCAGCGATCGCGCTCGTGGCCGTCACCGGCGCCCTGCACCAGGACGGCCTCGCCGACTGCGCCGACGCGCTGGGCGTGCGCGGTGGCCGCGAGCGCCGGCTCGCGGTCATGCGCGACTCGACCATCGGCGCCTTCGGGATGCTCGCGCTCGCGCTGTGGGCCGTGCTGCTCGTAGCGGCGCTCGCGGCCCTGCCACGCCACCAGATCATCTGGGTGCTCGTGCTTGCCGGGGCCCTGGGGCGCTGGGCCGCGGTGCTGCACGCCGCGGCGCTCCCGCCCGCCCGGCGCGACGGGCTTGGAGCGGCGTTCGCGCCTACGGCGGCCTCGGTCGCGGTTGCGAGCGCGATGGTGATCATCGCCGCGCTGCTCCACCGGCCGATCGCCGCGCTCGCCAGCGCGGGGATGGGCATCGCGGTCGCGCTGGCCGTGAGCACCTGGGCGCGCCACGCCCTCGGCGGCCGCACGGGCGACACCCTCGGCGCAACCGTGGCCCTCACGGAGGTGCTCGTCTGCGTCGTCCTGCTCGGCTTCGTCCGGCAGTAGCTCCCACGGGCTGACCGGGAGCTGATGGTGGCGCACCCGTGAGACCATCGCCCGGAGCCACCTGCTCGTCAGGTCCACCCTGGAAGCGGCCGCAGGGGGCGGTCCTGTCCGCGGGCGACGGCCGGCGGCTCATGAGGTGATGACCAAGCTTGTCGACATGGAGCGTCCTCCGGCCGACGGCCGCCGCGGCTGGCTGATCGTCGGTGCGCTCTCGGTCACCGTCACCGTGGCGTACGGCGTTCTCCAGTACGCCTTCGGCGTCCTCCTGCCGTTCATGCATCAGGACCTCGGATGGAGCCGGACCGAGATCACGGGCGCGTTCTCCCTCCCGTTGCTCGCGTCGGCGGCCGGGGGCCTCGTCGTGGGTCCGCTGCTCGACCGCCACGGTCCAAGGCTCCTGATGACGGCCGGTGCTGCCGCCGCGGCATTGCTGGTCGCGGGCTGGTCGCGCGTGCATACGCTTGCGGAGCTCTACCTCGTCTTTACGGGGCTCGGGTTGACGATGGCGACGCTCCTCTACGAGCCCGTCTGCACCGTCGTGACGAAGTGGTTCTCCGTCCGCCGGCAGGGGGCTCTCACCACGGTCACCTCGTCGGCGCGACGGCGAGCCTGATCTTCTCCCCACTCACCGAGCGCCTGCAGGCGAGCCTCGGCTGGCGCGATGCGCTGCTTGTGCTCGCCGCGACCCTCGGCGCGCTCGCAATCCCGCTGCACGCACTTGTGCTGCGCTCGGCCCCGGACGCCGGGGGTACGGCGCCGCGCGAGCACGTGCGCCCACGTCGCCAGATGCTCAGATCCAGCTCGTTCTGGCTCCTGACCAGCGCCTTCACGTCCGCGTCCTTCTCGACGTACGCGATCGTCGTCCATCTCGTCTCGCTGCTCATCCACGGCGGCAGCGACGCCGCGTTCGCGGCGTTCGTAGCCGGGCTCCTCGGGATCTCGCAGCTTCCCGGCCGCCTCATGTTCGTCGTCGTGAGCCGCCGGCTCGGCGAGGCCGCTCTGCCCGTCGCGGTCTTCGGCCTCGGGGCGGCAGCGTTGGTTCTCCTCGCGCGCGAACGCAGCGACTGGGCGGCGATCGTCTTCGCCGTCAGCTTCGGCGCGAGCAACGGAATGGCAACCCTTCTTCGCGCGACGCTTGTCGCCGACCTCTGGGGACGCGAGCGCTACGAATGCAGCATCCGGTCTTCCGGGCGCGCGGTCTGGAGAATGAACTCCTCCAGTATCTCAGCGACGTTGTCGAGCGACGTGAGGCCAACCGCTATTTCACCGCCACCCTGTGGTTCCGGATGCTCGAGGCGGCGCTGCATGTTCGGCACCGGCCAGGACGTGGCCGGCTCAT
>JBOGXT010000290.1:0-5013 GCA_050694635.1 Thermoleophilaceae bacterium | reverse complement strand
ACATCATCGAGGACCGCGGCCTGATGAAGGCTCAGGGGATCGCCGGAAGTTCCACGACGAGAGGGACATCCTCGCCTGGCCGCCGAGTCGCCTTTGACCCCAGTTCTGACCCCACCGGGAACGCGGCCGCGCGTGTGGCTTTCTGTGCCGCTCGCCGACCGGAGTGGACGAAGTACGCGCCGGGCTGCGCTGTGCCGCCCGTTGGCCGCCGTGTCGCCGCCTGGGACACGATGGGCTCCTGCGGGAAGCCACATCGGCGGGCGCATGCGGACGGAGGCCACCCGGCGGTGACGAAGCTGCGGATGCCCCCCGACCTCGCCCTGACCCTGCGCGAACGCGAGATCCTCGAGGCTCTTGCTCGGGGATTCCGTGACAAGGAGATCGCCGCCCAGCTCGGCATCAGCATCGAGACGGTCAGGACGCATATACGCAACGCCATCCGGACATTGGGGGCGCAGACTCGAGAGCACGCCGTCGCGCTGCTCTCGCGGCGCCGCTGAATGTTCAGTACCTTGACCAACGCGCGGAGCATGTCCACAGCGATCCTCATGGGTGGATGAAGATGGTCGTCGCGCGAAGGAGACCCCTTACCCAAGCGCAGGTAGCCGCGGCCGGCAGCCTGCACTCGAGCCTTGCGCAGTGGCAGGCCACGGATCATGCCCTGATGCGACTGCAGGAAGCGATGCCCGGGTTCGGACCGGCGGAAACGCTGCTGAAGGTCGTCGCCGTCAACGCTCTCTCTGGCACGAGGGTGCTCGCGTTGCAGAGGGCCGCCGCACACGTCCAAATGGTTCTTGAATCGGCAGACTTGGCGACATCCGATCCAGCCTTAGTCGAATCACTTGCGGAAGTCCCGACGACTCCCGATGGGCGGCCTCGCCGGTACGTGAGTTTCGCCTCGAAGTTCGCGCACTTCTTCGTCAGTTCCGAGCGCTTCCCAATCTACGACTCCTACGCCGACCGAATGCTCCTATTCCACCTTGGGCCTTCGGCAGAGCGAAATCACGCGCGACCGTATGAGGCGTTCGTCAGGAACATCGACACGCTGAGGAACGAGTGCGCCATCGACTGCACCTATCGCGAACTGGATCGCTACCTCTGGGTCGCTGGCCAATATCGCGCTTGGACCGAGCGGAAGAGAGGATTGAACACGGAGCTATCCCGTGTCTTCGAGAATCCCTCGGCCGAGCAGCAGACACTGCTCAGGGCGATCTCATAGGGGAGGCGTGTTCCCTCACCCATCGAAGCACGGCCCAGGTCGCTTCGAGGTCCTCGCGGTTATAACGACAGACCTCATCGATGAGCCGTTCGGCCTCGGCGCGATTCTCGCTCTCTGCCGCCTGGAAGTAGCTCGCCATCGCCCAGTCGCCGCCCGCACCCTCGAGGGTCCGCTGGTAGCCGACGTAGCCTTCGACCACCTTGAGGCTGTAGCTCGGCAGCGGCAGAACGACGGAACCTTCCACGGCACGCAATAGATCGAACAGATTGCGCTGAACGCGAGCCGCAACATCGTGCCTGTCACCGAAGCGGGCGATGTACTTACCAAGGCGGTCGCGTTCGTATCGATCCCAGTGGACAAACGAGATGTCGCCGTATCGGTCGAGCAGAGCTTCGGCGGCGGTGAGGAACCGCTCCCATCCGATCCTGTCGCCGTCCGCGCCGACGTCGGGCAGGGCTCCGATGTACTCACCGGGGTGTTCACCGAAGACCTGCATGCCCCATAGGAACACTTGCTGGTCATCGTGGAGCTGCGGCGGGAACCCCTCGAGGTCGAACATCACCCAGTCTGGCCCCGGTGGTATCTCCGGCGCCGAAAGCCAGATCGCGCCGTTCTCAGCGAGCGCGCGCGCCGACAGGAGGATCCGCTCGGCCTTCTTGCCTACGCGCTGCATCCTGCTGCCGTACGGGCGCCGGAACTCCGAGAGCGTCGCGCTATCGAACCCGGCGAGGAGGTCGTCCCAATTGAAGATCCCCTGGTCGTGAAGCGCCCGTGCCAAGCCCTTGTCCACATCAAGGACGAGCGACGGATCCTTGCGTACCTCAGCTGCGGTCCAACACCTCGTCTGGAATGGGCAGGGGCCGCAGCCGGACCAACTGAGGGGCTGGTATGGCTCCGCCTCAAGGCTCGACCAGCAGGCTATGTCTGTGACCAACGCAAGGGCCTTGGTCCCGCCGTCGTAGGGCAACTGGACGATCTCGCCCGTTCCCGAGTGGACCTCCAGCCGAGTAGGCGCGACACCAGTGACCTTCTAGAAGAGCCACCCGTAGACCTCGGTGCCGCGCAGGATCTCCGGGTGTTGATCCTCAGTGATGTGCCGTGCGGAGGAAGGGACAACGAGAGATGAACGCCACCGAGAGGAAAGAGACGATTCTCACGCGGCTGCGCCGAGACGGGCACCAGGAGACGGCTAACCCGGCTCTTTCAGTAAGCCGCCCGTGGCGCGTCGGCGCCGTGCGCTCGTCTGTTGTGATCTCGCGCGCGCCGCCCGACACACAGAGTGGCCGGTCCGGGGCGCGTAGGGTCGAGCAGCGGCCGCACGGAGCACGCCGCGACAGGACGCTGAGACGAGCGAAGACAGCGCCGTCAGCGGCCGGCGTAGAGGTGCGGAGCGCGCGAGGCGATCAGGTGACGAGGGACGGTCTCGGGAGCCGGGCGAAGGCGGCGACGAGCTCCTCGGCCCACGGCCAGCCTTCGGCGATGCGCAATATCAGACGCCGCGCGGAGCGCACCATCACCCCCGCGGCGTGGAGCAGCGCGTAGCGCAGCCGCTTCGGCTCGGCCCGGGCGAGCTCGCCTGCGAGGCACAGCCCCTTCATCCAGGCGAGGAGATCGCCGGCGAGGAGGACGAGCGAGCCAAGCGGCGTTAGTCCCAAGGTCCGCGGAGGGCAGGTTCTCAAGGCCCGTGTCCTTCGAGTCGCGGATGGCGCACTCGGCGCGCCCGCGGCCGGGGTAGAGGGCCTCGAGGAAGGGAACGCCCGGCTCGGGGTGGTCGGTGAGGAACACCTGGTAGCGGTGGCCGTCGACGTCGGTGAAGGTGAGCTGGGCACCGGGGTGGGGCTCCTCGCGCCGGGCGATCATCCGCGTGCCGCTGGGCCACCCGGAGAGGTCGACGAGGTCGGTGATCTCGGCGACCTCCGCGCCCTCGCGCTCGTCCATCCCATCGGCGGAGACGGCCGCGATCCAGCGCGATCTGGGCACCTTGAGCACGACGTTGGCGAGGTCAGCGGTGAGGGCGTGGCCGACGACGAAGCGCACGCCCCGCTCCCGGCAGGCGGCGACGAACTCGTGTGAAGAGGCCGCCGAGTCGGTGCGCACGATGACCTCTTTGGGGCTCTCCTCACATGGATGTGGGTCTACTACGAGCTCGCGGCGCTGCTTGGGAGCCCTGCTCCCGTCAACGCGAGGATGCTCGCGGAGCCGCAATGGCCCGCATTTGCGAGGAAAACGGCAACTCTTTCGCCCTCGGGCCGGTCGGCTGGCAGTCACTCCGGTCGGCGAAGGAGGCCCCCGTCACGCCTGCCACGCTCGGTCGACCCCGTGCGCATCCTCCAGCGATGGCGCAGCGACCACGAAACCCGCCGCGTGCGCTCTTTCACGGCAGTGCAAGCCCTCGATCCACCCACATCGACCTTAGCCCCGATTCACCGATGGATCGCGGTAAATAGGGGCTCCTAAGGTCGATGTGGGTGGAACGATCGTCCTTGGAGCCCTGAAACCCGCCTAGCGACTGGGTTTCCCGCGATGGCGGAGCGAGTCATGTGACGCGCACGGCGTGGACCGAAAATCCCTGGTGATTCAATCCCGGGAGGTCGGATCGCCATGCGCGTCACCAGCGCATTCAAGCACCTTCTGCGCTTGCCCGGGGTGCACGTCCGGGCCGTCGGCTTCGAGCCGGGGCGGGTCGTCGTCAGCGTCGTGCTGCGACGCCGCCGCTTGCGCTGTCCGCTCTGCCAGTTCTCCACCCCCTGGCGGTACGACCGCCGCGACGTGGACTCGGTCTGGCGCCACCTCGACCTCGGCTCCTGGGAGCTGGAGGTGCGTGCCCGGCTGCGGCGCCTTTCCTGCCCGCGCCACGGCGTGCGCACCGAGGGCGTGCCCTTCGCGCGCCACGGCTCCGGCTTCACCGCCGACTTCGAGGCGCTGGCCGCCTGGCTGGCGACGAGGATGGACCAGACCGCGGTGAGGCGCCTGCTGCGCGTGGCCTGGGTCAGCGTGGGCGCGATCTGCGAGCGGGTCTCGGCCGCGGAGCTCGATCCGGCGCGGCTGGATCAGCTCTTCGAAATAGGCGTGGACGAGGTGTCCTGGCGAAAACATCACCGTTATCTCACATTGGTCAGCGACCACCGCCGCGGCAAGGTGGTCTGGGGAGCGGAGGGCCGGGACAGCGCCACGGTCGATGGATTCTTCAATGAACTCGGGCCAGTGCGCGCGGCGAGGCTCCAGGCCGTCTCGATGGACATGAGCGCGGGGTACGAGAAGAGCGTGCAGGCCGCGGCCCCCCAGGCGGTCGTGTGCTTCGATCCATTCCATGTCGTGGCCCTCGGGACGCGGGCCCTCGACCAGGTGCGGCGCTCGACCTGGAACGAGCTGCGCGCGCTCGATGGGACGCGGGCCAGGATGTTCAAGGGCGCCCGCTGGGCGCTCCTGAAGAACCCCGAGGATCTCAGCGACGAGCAGGCCGCCCAGCTGCGCAAGTTCCGCCGCCGGGGCGGGGCGCTCTGGCGGGCGTACACCCTCAAGGAGGCACTGCGGGCGATCTTCGCCGGCGACCTCACTCCGGAGGAGACCGCCGAGCTCCTGGACCGGCTCTGCGCGAAGGCGCAGCGCAGCGCCCTGGCGCCCTTCGTGAAGCTCGCGCGAACGCTGCGCCGGCACCGCGAGGGCATCCTCGCCGCGGTCCGCCTGGGGCTCAGCAACGCCCGGCACGAGGCGCTCAACAACAAGGTCCGGCTCAACATCCGCCGGGCCCATGGCTTCCACTCCGCCAAGGCCGCGCTCGCTCTGGTGATGCT
>JBOGXT010000289.1:0-2959 GCA_050694635.1 Thermoleophilaceae bacterium | reverse complement strand
GAGCACGTGGCCCGGCGCGGCGACGAGCTGCGGGCGGCTTTGCCGGCGGGGGCCGAGCAGCTGCTGCCGGCCGACGGAGCGCTTCGGGGTGCGCTGGAGCGCTGGTATCGCCGCCGCGCCCGCATTGAGGTCGCTCCGCGCCTCGATGCGGCCTGCGCCCGCGCCGGCACCAGCTACACGCGCCTCCAGATCCGCGGCCAGCGCACGCGCTGGGCGTCGTGCTCCTCGACCGGGGCGATGAGCTTCAACTGGCGCCTGCTGCTCGCCCCGCCGGAGATCCTCGAGTACGTCGTCGAGCACGAGGTGGCGCACCTGGAGCTACTCGACCACTCGCCGCGCTTCTGGCGGCTGCTCGCCTCGCGCCGGCCGGACTGGCGCGAGCGGGAGGCCTGGCTGCGCCGCCACGGGCACGCGCTGAGGCTGTAGGTGCCCGCCCCAGGGGGTGGGTAGTTCTATGACCGCATACGAGCCATCAGGAGACCCACCCCCTCACTCCCAGCGGAAGTACCGCACCGCAAGCACGATCCCGGCGATCGCCCAGGCGCCAACCACGGCACCGGCCGCAGCGGCGTCGCCGCTCCCGCCCACGATCGCCTCGGAGAGCCCGTCGATCAGGTGCTTGAGCGGCAGCACCTCGGCCATCGCCCTCAGCGCCTCGGGGAGCTCGTCCGCCGAGTAGAAGACGCCCGAGATGAAGAGCAGCGGCAGGAAGACCGCGTTCGTGTACGCCGGGGCGGCGTCCTCGTTCGGGATTGCATGGGAGAAGGCGATGCCGAGCGCGGCAAAGCAGACGACCCCGAGCAGCGTGAACAGGAGGAGCAGGAGCGGGTCGGCCGGCCAGTCGACGCCGTAGGCCAGGTTGCCGATCGCCACCACGAGCGCCACCTGTACCAGCGCGTTGAGCGCGGCCGACCCGATCAGGCCGGCCAGGTAGGCCCCGGCGGGCATCGGGGTGCCACGAATCCGCTTCAGGATCCCCTCGTCGCGCAGCAGCGTGAGGTTGAACGCCAGCGCGGTGAAGGTGGTGGCGAGGACGCCCATGCCGGCGACCCCGGGCACGAGCACCTCCAGCTCGTCGTCGTCGCCCGCGAACGCCGCCGCGATCAGCACGAGCAGCAGCAGCGGCAGGAGGAAGTTGAAGAAGGCCGCGCTCGGGTTGCGCCAGAACATCCGGCGCTCGAAGCGGAACTGCTCCCAGGCGAGCGCGAGGCCGCTCATACCGAGTCCGCCTCGCGGGTCAGCTCGAGGTAGACCTCCTCGAGCGTCGGCCGCGCGACCTCCAGCCCCTCGAGCCGCTCGCCGCGGGCGAGCGCGTCGCGCGTGAGGCGGTGGAGCAGCTCGGTCGGGTCGTCCGTCTGGTGCTCGACGCGGCGGCCCTCGGAGAGGTAGGACACGCGGTAGCGCGAGCTCGCCGGCCCGAGCGCGGCGGGCGGTCCCTCGGCCACGATGCGCCCGAACTTGACGATCGCCACGCGGTCCGCCAGCTCCTGGGCCTCGTCGAGGTAGTGGGTGGTGAGGAGCACGGTCTTGTCGAGCTCCTTGAGCCGGCGAACGACGCCCCAGGCGGTCCGCCGGGCGGCCGGGTCGAAGCCGGTGGTGGGCTCGTCGAGGAAGATCAGCTCCGGGTCACCGACGAGCGCCAGCGCGAGGTCGAGCCGGCGCCGCTGGCCTCCCGAGAGGTCCTTGGTGCGGGCGTTGGCCTTCTCGTCGAGCCCGACGAGGGAGATCGTGTCGGCGGGGTCGCGCGGCCGGGTGTAGGCCTTGGCGAAGTGCTCGACCGCCTCGCGCACGGTCGCGCGCGGGTAGAAGCCGCTGCTCTGGAGCACGATGCCCACGCGCTCCTGGAGGCGCCGGTCGCGGGTCTCGGGGTCCTGCCCGAGCACCCGCACCTCGCCCGCCGAGCGGCGCCGGTAGCCCTCGAGGATCTCGACGGTGGTCGTCTTGCCCGCGCCGTTGGGCCCGAGCAGGCCGAACACCTCGCCTCGCTCGACCGCGAAGGAGACGCCGCGCACGGCCTCGACGTCGCCGTACGACTTGCGCAGGTCGGTCACCTCGATGGCGGGGGGCACGGTGGCCGAGGTTAGCCAGCTGGCGTTAGACGCCCGCTCCGGCGCCGCCGCGCCCCTCGCCCGACGCGAAGCGCGCGGCGCCGGCCACGGCCGTCTCGAGCGTGGGGAGGCCCGCGCGGGCCTCGAGGCGCAGGCCCTCCTCCAGGGTCAGGCCGATGCCCTCGAGCGCGGCCGAGCGGTCGGCCAGCATCGTCTCCTGCGGGAAGCGGGCCAGCGCCTCCGCGATCTCGAGCGCTCGCTCGAGGTGCCGCCCGCCCGGCACGACCTCGGTGACGAGGCCGATCCGCTCGGCCTCCTCGGCCTCGACGATGCGCCCGCTGAGGATCATGTCGAGCGCGCGGCCGAGCCCCACGATCCGGGGCAGGCGCTGGGTGCCGCCGTCGATCAGCGGCACGCCGAAGCGGCGCTCGGTGAAGCCGAGCCGCGCGGTCTCGGCGGCCACCCGCAGGTCGCACCACAACGCCAGCTCGAGCCCGCCGGCCAGGCACCACCCGGAGATCGCGGCGATGGTGGGCTTGGGCGAGATCAGGCGGGTGAAGCCGAGCGGGCCGTCGTCGACATCGAGCCGCGGGCCGAGGGTCTCGATCGCCTTGAGGTCGGCGCCCGCGCAGAAGGCCACGTCGCCGGCGCCGGTCAGCACCAGCACGCGCGCCTCGTCGTCGTCGACGAAGCGCCGGTAGCCGGCGCCCAGCAGCTCGGCGGTGGGGCCGTCGACCGCGTTGCGGCGCTCGGGGCGGTCGATCGTGACGACGACGACGTGGCCGCGGGGCTCGGTGTGGATCACGGCGGGGACGCTACTGCGGGGTCCGCGCCGCCTCCGAAGCCCCCGATGCCGTCCGGGCCGCACGAGTGGTGCCCCGCAGAAGTGCCACACACGTCTCGCCGGCCAG
>JBOGXT010000288.1:0-6418 GCA_050694635.1 Thermoleophilaceae bacterium | reverse complement strand
GGTCGGGCACCGGCGTGTCGGTGCGGAGCTTCACGCTGAGCGGCCCGCTGGAGGTGATCCCGGCGGGCTCCGCGGCCACGCTCGAGGTCGGGCCGATCGACCGCAGCCTCGACTTCGTGATGTCGCGCTACGGCGATCCCGAGCCGATCCGACGCGGCGGGCGCATCGCCGGCCGCTTCCAGGTCCACGTCCCGAGCGACGCCCGCACCGGTCTGTACCTGGTCCGGGTGCGGGCCGGGCGCCACCGCGCCGTCTGGCCGCTCGCCGTGGCGGGGCTGCCGCAGTCGAAGCGCGCGGCCGAGCGCCCGCGTCCGCTGGTCGTGCTCCCGGCCATGTCCTGGCAGGGCCTCAACCCGGTCGACGACGACCTCGACGGCTTCGCCGACACGCTGGCCGAAGGCCGCAGCGTCGGCCTGACCCGCCCGTTCCGAACCGGCGGCCTGCCGCCCCGCTTCGGCGCGGAGGTGGGGCCGCTGCTGCGCTACCTGGACCGCGAGCGGCTGGCGTACGACCTCACCACCGACGTCTCGCTCGCGCGCGGTGAGGGGCCGGCGCTCGGCAACGCGCCCGGGGTAGCGCTTGCCGGCAGCGCGCTGTGGCTGCCGGAGCCGCTCATGCGCCGGCTGCGCGACGAGGTGGAGGACGGCCTACGGGTCGCGAGCTTCGGGGCTGACGCCCTGCGCCGCACCGTCCGGCTGAAGGGCGACCGCCTGGTCGACCCGAGCGGCCGCCGCCGGGTGAACGCCTTCGGCGAGGGGACCTCGCTGCTGCGCACGTCGAGCGCCCCGCTGACGGTGTTCGAGGACGGCCTCGGGCTCTTCGAGGACCTCGACGCGTTCTTCGGCGACTTCACGGTGTTCGAGGAGTCGGGCGGGCTGCCCACGGAGTCGCGCCGGATCGCCACGGCGGGCCGCGACCCGCGCCGGCCCGCGTTCGTCGCCTTCGGCCTGGGCGGCGGGCTGGTGATCCGCAGCGGCACGCCGCAGTGGGCGCGCGAGCTCGAGGAGGAGCGCCTGAGCGAGGAAGTGCCGGCTGTGACGAACCGGATCTGGAGCCTCCTCGCGCAGGGAGCCCGTTAGCTAGCCTCCGCGCGGTGTTCAAACGACGCCGCCTGATCCTCGGTGGCGCGCTTGTCGCTGTCGCCATCGCGGTCGCGGCGGGCGCGTACATCTACAACGAGGAGAACGAGCCGATCGAGAAGCGGGGCTCCGCGACCGAGGAGTTCGTGACGACGGAGCCGGAGGAGCCGCAGCCGCCGCCGAAGAAGGAGAACCCGCGGCCGTGGCCGACCTACAGCTACGACGACGCCCGGCGGCACATCTCGCCCTACAAGCACCGGCCGCCCTACCGGCGACTCTGGACGATCGACGCCCACGACACGCTCGAGTTCCCGCCCACGGTGGGCTACGGGAAGGTATTCCTGGCCCAGCAGAAGGGCCTCTTCTTCGCCCTCGACGATCAGACCGGGCGCGTCCGCTGGCGAAAGAGCCTGGGGCGCTGCGCCGCGTCGTCCCCCACGATCGGCATGGGCGTCGTCTACCAGTCCTACATGCACAAGGTGGAGTGCCTCCAGGACCAGGCCGGCGCGGACGGGTTCCTTGCCGCCTGGGACGCCGACACCGGCCGCGAGCGCTGGCGCTTCCGGAGCGCGCCGATCGAGTCGTCCCCGCTGCTGAAGGGCAAGCGCCTCTTCTTCGGCACGTGGGACCACGGCGTGTACGCGCTCAACGCCGAGAACGGCAAGCGGATCTGGCGCTTCCAGGCCGACGACCAGGTGAACACCTCGGCCGCCTACTGGAAGGGGCGCATCTTCATCGGCAGCGACGGCGGCACGCTCTATGCGCTGAGCGCGAAGAGCGGGAAGCTGCTCTGGAGCCGCTCGGAGGGGCGCGAGTTCTGGTACGCGACGCCGACGGTCGCCTACGGGCGCGTGTATATCGGCAACACGGACGGCACGATGTACGTGTACGGGGCGAAGAGCGGGAAGCTGCTCTGGGCGCGGCCGCTCGGCTCCTACATCTACGGCGCGGCGGCGGTGTACAGGCGAAAGGTGTTCGTCGGCACCTACGACGGGCAGTTCTACGCGCTGGACGCCGCGACCGGGGACACGCGCTGGCAGATCGACGCGGGCGGGACGGTGCACGCGGCGCCGACAGTGATGAACGGCCTCGTGTACTACGCGATCTGCTCGACGTGCGGCGCGGAGGCGCAGCGCGCGGTGGCGGGCGGGACGGACTCGACCATTGCGGTGCGCGCTCGCGACGGCGAGCGCGTCTGGCGCTTCCCCGGCGGCAAGTACGCGAACCCCGTGGTGGCCGACGACGAGCGCATCTACATCACGGGCCGCTCGTTCCAGTACGCGTTCGCGGAGCGGGCGTCCGAGGCGGCTAAGCGCGACGTGAAGCGCGACAAACGACGGGCCAAGGAGGAGCGCAAGGACAAACCGCGCCGCTAACCGTCTAGGAAGGCGCCGATCCGCTCGGTCACCTGGCGCAGCACGTCGAGCGAGGCCAGCGGGTCGCCCTCGACTTGGAGCGAGTGGTCGAGGCCCTCGAACTCGAGCACCTCGATCGCGCTCCCCCTTGGTAGCTCCCCGTTGGCCCACGTCGGATCCGCCACGCTCCCGACGAGCAGAACCGGAGCGGTCGCGCTGTCGATCGCGGACACCACCTCCGGCCGCACCAGCAGCGGCGTGAGCCACACCGCCGGCAGTCCGCGCTCGGCCACCAGCGGCGCCGCCGCGCTCCCCAGCGACTTCCCGATCACCGCCACGGTGCCCGCCTCGACTGCGTCCAGAGCCCGCTCGGCCCGGTCGCGCATCCAGGCGAACGGCTCCTCGTCGGCGGGGGCTCGCTCGCTCAGCTCGAGCACCGACCAGCCGCGCGCCTGCGCTGCCTCGCGCGCGAACCAGAGCAGCGGCGCCTGGCTGAAGTAGCGCACGCCGGGCAGCACCACAGCGCAGCGCCCGGGGTCACCCTCGTAGAGGACCGCCTCACCCGGGCTCAGGTCGATCGGCCGCACGCGGGGAAGCTAACAAGGCCGCGGCGACCGCCCCGGTGAGGGGCCATACGAGGTAGTAGTTGTTGAAGGTGCGGCCGATGAACATGAGCCAGAGGATCGAGACCGCGAACGCGGCCGCGCCGACCCACAGCGCCTCCGATCGCCGCTGCACCACGAGCAGCCAGACGGTCAGGGGCAGCCAGGTGAGCAGAGCGATCAACGCGAACGGGTACGCACCTTCGCGGTCGGCCACGACGCCGATCTCCAGGAGGATCGCGGACAGGCCGTATCCCACGATCCGGTAGGTGCCGGCGCCGAACCGGACGGTGTCCTCGTAGAGCGAGACGGGATCGGCGGCGAGGAAGGGCAGGATGCCGGCGGCGAGCACGCCGACGAAGGCGAGGGCCGGCTGCCGGAGCGAGTCGAGCGCCGCGCGGCCTTGCCGCCCTCCTTCGCGCACGATCATCAGCGCCAGGAAGGGCGCCGCCACCAGCGCGAACTGCTTCAGCAGCACCGCCCCGGCCAGCGTGGCGGCCGCCCAGCCGAAGCGCCGCCGCGAGGCGAGCGCGAAAGCCAGCACCAGCAGCAGCAGACTGGGCGCGTCGTTCTGCCCGAACCATGCCGAGCGCACCGCGATCGGGTTGCAGACGAGCAGTGCGCCGAGCACCAGGCGCGCGGCGAGCGGTCCCCGGAAGGCCAGCGCGGCCGGCAGCATCGCGAGCGTGCACAGCAGCACGAGCAGGCGGTAGTCGTCGAATGGCTCGGGCAGCAGCCGCCACAACGCGGCGCTCACCACGGAGCCGGGGAAGTAGGCGAAGTGCTCCAGTGCCACCTCCCGCTCGCGAACCCGCTCGGACACGCTGCCGTCGCGGGTGTAGAAGCGCTCGAGCCCGGACTCGCGATAGTCGTGCCCGTACGGGTTGTCGAGGTCGAGCAGCAGCTCGCCGCCGAGCTCGGCCTGGTAGGTCGAGTCATTGGTGAAGAACCACGGCGCGGTCGAGTCGCGCAGGCCGAGCTGGAGCAGCGTGGCGGGCGCGGCCAGGAGGAGGCCGACGGCCAGGATGAGCGACACGGCGAGGCCCTTCGTCAACGCTCTCGGACGGACGAAGAGGACAAGGGCCGTCGCTCCGCACAAGAGCGCTGCGACGAACGCGGCGGCGCGTGGGATCCCAAGGTCCCACTCCTCGCCGGCGGCCCGCACCAGCGGCGCCAGCGGGCCCTGCGGGGCCACGTCGCCGGGGCGGAAGGGCCACGGGTCCGAGCCCAGCTCGGGCAGCGTGATCGCCACCAGCGCGAACAGGACCCCGACCAGCGCCCACGCCCCCAGCCGCTCGCTCATGCCGTCGCCCGCGCCCTGGCTCGCTCGGCGGCCGTAATCTGCGTCTCCTGCCACGCCAGCCATCCGGCCGCCACCGCGAGCACCAGCCATGTAATCGGGTCCTCGAGGAACCCGCTGTAGAACAGCGCGTGCACGAACAACGCGAGGAACGACGCGGCGAGGGCCAGGCCCAGCGCCTCGTCGCGGCGGCGCACGCGCTCGATCAGCCGCACCCCGCCGGCCAGCAGCCAGAGGTACAGCGCGAGGCCGATCACCCCCAGCTCCGCCGCCACCGTGAGCGGCGTCGTGTGCGAGACGAAGGTCGGGGTGGGCTGGTCGCTGCCCGCGAGCTCGCGGCTGGCGCGCGGCTGGCCGCCGATCCCCACCCCCGCGATCGGCTCCTCCCCGATCACGCGGGCCGTGTCCTCCACACGCTCGGTGCGGTCGCTCGTGATCTTGTTCAGGTCGTCTCCGTCCACCACCCTGACCGCCACGTAGGCGCCCGCCCCGAGTGCGGCGAGCAGCGCCAGCAGTCCCACCGCCCGCCGCACCCGCCCATCGCCGGCGGCGAATGCGAGCGCCAGCGTTAGCACCAACAGCGCGGCCATGCTCGACTGCGAGTAGGAGAAGAGCAGCCCGGCCCACATCAGCAGCACGAGACCCGCCAGCGGCCAGCTGCGCCAGCGCTGCGCGACCAGGAGCGCCAGCGCGACGCCGATTCCGAGCACTACGTGGCGGCCGTAGAGACTGGGGTCGCCGAACAGCGACGTCACGCGGAAGTAGTCCGCGTTCGCGTTGGAGACGGCGAGGTTCGGCGAGTAGAAGAACAGCTCCCGCGTGGCCGCCTGCCAGAGACCGACCAGCGCGAACAGCACGGCGAGACCCAACGCCACCGCCGCCAGTGCGCGCTGGACGAGCTCGGGGTAGTCCGCCCGCCCCACGGTGCCGAGCAGCGCGGCGAAAGGCAGCGTGAAGAACGTGAGCAGGTTGGCCCCCGCCTCCAGGTCGTCAGCCCACAGCAGCGACAGGAGCGCGAACGCGAAGAAGGCCGCCGCCGGGTAGGCGACGGCGTTGGGGAGCGCGCGGACCGGACGCCCTCGCAGGGCCCGCCATCCCAGCGCGAGCACGGCCGCCAGCAGCACGAAATAGAGCGGCAGCAGCCGGCCGAGGCGGCCGTCGTCCGCGATCGAGACGAGGAACTGGCTGTCCGTGTCGAACTCGACCGGCGGGCGAAACGGCGCCGCGAGCAGGACCGCGATCGGGACGAACCCGGGACGCCGGGCGAGTAGCGCGGCGGCTCCCCCCAGGACGATCAGGCCGAGGACGCTCGCCGCCGCGCCGCCCGCGCTCGTGAGCCGGTCGAGCGGCCCGGTCCCGAGCGACAGCGCCAGCCCGGCCTCGGCGGCGGCGAGCAGCACCAACCCTGCGAGAAGCGTGAAGCGCCCGCGCGCGAGCAGCACGAGGACCGATCCGAGCGCGCCGCCGACCGCGGCCAGTTGGGCGGTGTCAGCTTGCTCCACCGGCGCGCACCTTAGTGGCGTTGTAGGCCTCCGCTGCCTCCCGGATGCCCTCGCCCACGCTCGGCACGAGCTGCTGCCGGGCGTGGATCAGGTAGCGGCGCGGATCGTGGCCCGGCAGCGCCAGCGCGGCGGCCGCGCGCACGAGGTAGGCCCAGGTCCAGCACACGCGCCAGAGCGCGCGCGTGACGGGCATACGGTGCTTCGCGAAGTACAGGTCGCGGTTGCGGTGGAACTCGACGATACGCCGGCGCATGGCGGCGGCGTCGGTGGTGAGCTGGTCGTGGTGGACCGCGTGGGCCTGGGGCACGAACAGGATGCGCCACCCGGCGTCGCGCAGCCGCCTGCAGAAGTCCGTCTCGTCGGAGTAGACGAAGAAGTCCGGGTCGAGCCAGCCCACGCGCTCGGCCGCCTTCCGCCGTACGAGCATGGCGCTCGACTGCACCCAGCCCACCTCGCGGACGGCCGCGCCCCGGCTCTGCACGGCGTAGCGCTCGTGCAGGAACACCGCGGCGGCGAGCGCCCAGCCCGCGTCCGGCAGCCGCCACGCGCAGGCGGTGGGCTCCCCCTCGCTGGTCAGCAG
>JBOGXT010000287.1:0-8439 GCA_050694635.1 Thermoleophilaceae bacterium | reverse complement strand
CGTTGGCGCCGCTGGCTCGCGTCTGCCTGGCGGCGGCCCGGCGCGGCGGCGGCCAGCCGTGGTCCTGGCGCTGGCTCCCCAGCCACCGCGACTTCTATCCGCAGCACGTGCTGGTCGACCGAGGGCGCATCGGCTTCCTCGACCTCGATGACGCCGCCGCCTCGGAGCCGGCCCTCGACCTGGCCAACTTCCTCGCTCACCTCCGCCTCGAGCGGCTGCGCACGCCGGACGCCGAGCGGGCGCTGCGAGCCTGCGCGAGAAGCTTCCTGCGCGCCTATCGAGGCCGCGATCCCGAGCTCGATCCGGCGCTCGTCCGCTTCTTGGAGGGCACCACCCTCCTGCGGCTCGCCCACATCCACCCGCCGTTCGCCGCCTCACTGCTCGCGGAGAGCCAGCGATGTCTGCTGAACACCGCCGGCTGAGCGGCCGCTCGCTCGCCATCATCGGGGCCGGCTACGTCGGCCTGGTGACGGCGGCCTGCCTGGCCCGGATGGGACACCGGGTCACCCTGCTCGAGGTGAGCCGGCCGCGCCTCGCGGCGCTGCGCGCCGGGCGGGTGCCGTTCCACGAGCCGGGGCTGCAGGCGCTGCTCGACGCAAGTCTCGCCGCCGGCCGCCTCAGCGCGACCGACGACCCGGGTGCCGCACTCCTCGACCGGGATGCGGTGCTCGTGTGCGTCGGCACGCCGCTGAACGAAGACGGCGAAGCGGACCTGAGCCAGGTGCGCGCCGCGTGTCGGGCGATCGCCCACCATGCGCCGAAGGCGACGGTCGTGCTCCGTAGCACGCTTCCACTGGGATCATCGGCTTCGCTCGCCACCTGGCTGCGACGCCACGATCTCAGTGGCGTCGTCACCAATCCGGAGTTCCTGCGCCAGGGCACGGCGGTGGCGGACTTCCTGGCACCGAGCCGGATCGTGATCGGCACCCATGACGGGCGGCGCAACGCCTCGGCGCAGCTGCTCGAGCGGCTCTACGTCGGCCTCGACGCCCCGATCCTGGTCACCGACTACGCCAGCGCGGACATGATCAAGAACGCCGCCAACGCATTCCTGGCGACCAAGCTCAGCTTCATCAACGAGATCGCCGATCTCTGCGAGGCGTACGGCGCCGACGTCGAACGGGTCGTGGAGGGGATGGGGCTCGATCCTCGCATCGGGCCGACCTACCTGCGGCCTGGCATCGGCTTCGGCGGGTCTTGCCTGCCCAAGGAGCTGTCCAACCTCATGCGGCTCGGGCGCGATCGCGGCCTGCCGGTCCATCTGCTCCACGCCGCCAGCCACGACAACGGCGGGCGCGCCCGGCGCATCGCCGACCGCCTCGCTCGGCTGGTCGACGGCGTCGCCGGACGCCGGGTCGCGATGCTCGGCCTGTCATTCAAACCGGACACCGATGACCTGCGCTACTCGCCTGCCCTGGCGCTGGCTGTCGCGCTCCTGGAGCGTGGCGCCCGCGTCATCGGACATGACCCGGTCGTAGGGGCTGCCAGCACCGCCCACGTCGCCGGCTTGGAGCGGGCCGACAGCGTCGAGGCCGCCTGCCGCGGTGCCGAGCTGGTGGTGCTGGCCACCGAGTGGGATGACTATCGGCAGCTCGATTGGAGGCGACTCCGGATGGTTGTCAGGCGCCCACTCCTGTTCGACGGTCGCAACGCGCTCGATGCGCCGCGGCTGCGGGCCGCAGGATGGGAGGTCGCGCGCGTCGGGTACCGGTCCGAGCCGCTCCGCCCACAGCCGGCCGGCATACGGTGGCCGTCCGCCCACGCCGCGCTCTTATCGGCTCAGGGAAGCCGAGGGGCGAGGCGTTCGCGGCAAATCTCACCAGCGCCGATGAATCGATAGTTCCGGCTCGCGCCCTCCGGCTCGTCGGGCCGCCGCCCGGAGAGGCGCGGCTCGTCGCGCTCGCGGGGCCGACCAGCGAGAGAGCGCCCACCACCTCCGCCGATCGCCGCCCTGAGCGCGAGCCGGCGGGCGCCTGGTCCAGAATGCGGGGGTGGCCGCCACGACCCCCGTGGGCACGCGGATCGCGATCGAGACGGGCGCGGCCGCCCCCGCCTCGCAGGGGCGACGGCTGCTCGGCGGGATCTGGGCGCAGCCGGTCGTCCGCGCGGTCGTGCGTGGCGTGCTCACCGTCTTCGTGGTCATCACGATGACGTTCTTCATCATCCGGCTGATGCCCGGCAACCCCGTCGACCTCTACATCAACCAGATCATCGCGGAGACCGGGATCAGCTATGCCGAGGCCGCCGATCAGGCCTCCGGCCTCTTCAACCTCGACCTCAACGCGCCCATACACGAGCAGTACGTCGGCTACCTCGGCAAGCTCGTCCGGGCGGACCTGGGCACCTCGCTGCTCTCGCGCGGGACGCCGGTGACGGCGCTGATCCTCGCCTTCCTGCCCTGGACGCTCTTCTCCGTGGGCACCGGGCTGCTCCTCAGCTTCGTCGTCGGCGTCTTCCTCGGCCTGCTCGCCGCCTACCGGCGCAACTCGGCGTTCGACAGCGCGGTCTCCTCGATCGGCTCGGTGGTGAGCTCGGTCCCGAACTACCTCATGGCGCTCATCATCGTCGTCTTCGCCGGGACGCAGTTCCGCCTGCTGCCCATCGCGCAGATGCGCGGCTCCTCATCCCCGGGCATCGAGCCCGGCCTCACGCTCGCGTACATCGGCGACATCCTCTTCCACGGCGCGCTGCCGATCACGGTGTTCTTCCTCACGACGATCGGCTACTGGATCCTCAGCATGAAGAGCGCGACGCTCGCGACGCTCGAGGAGGACTACGTGACCGTGGCGCGCGCCCGCGGGCTGCCCGACGGCCGGATCACCACCGCCTATGTGGGGCGCAACGCGATCCTGCCGCTGGTCACCCAGTTCGCGATCGCCGCCGGCCACGTCGTCGGCGGCGCGATCTTCGTGGAGTTCATCCTCGTCTATCCCGGCGTCGGGCTGCGCCTGTACCAGGCCATCCAGCAGCGCGACTACCCGGTCATGGAGGGCATCGTGCTCGTCATCACGGTATCCGTCGTCGCGGCGAACATCATCGCCGACCTGTTCTACAGCAAGCTCGACCCCAGGATCGGTCGGGCCGGAGGTGCCGGCGGATGAGCGCGATCACGCTCGCGCGCGCGAGCGTCGGGAGCCGCCTCGGGGGGCCGTGGCTCGCGACCGTGGAGTTCCTGCGGCTCCTCTCGCGCCGACCGATCGGGCTCGTCGGCCTCGCCGGAGTCACGTTCTTCGTGCTGCTCGCCTTCGTCGTCCCGCTCTTCGTCCCCTACGAGGACGCGGTGGACGTGACGGCCATCTACCAGTCGCCGACGCTGGCCCACCCGCTCGGCACCGACTCGAGCGGGCGCGACGTCTGGAACCAGATCGTCCACGGCGGCCGTGACGTGCTCCTCGTCGGCTTCATGGCCGCGCTCTTCTCCACCCTCATCGCGATCACCTTCGGATCGCTGGCCGCGACCATCGGCGGCCGCCTGGACGCGGCCATCGTGGCGGTGACCGACGTCTGGCTGACCATCCCGCACCTGCCGATCCTGGTCGTCGCCTCCGCGGTCCTCAGCCTCAACAACCTCCTGTACATCGCGCTGATCCTCGCCGTCCTCGGCTGGGCCGGCCTGCTGCGGCAGATCCGTGCCCAGGTCCTCTCGCTGAAGGAGCGCGACTACGTGGAGGCCGCGCGCTCGCTCGACCTCGGCCACTACCACATCATCTTCAGAGAGATCCTGCCGAACATGCGCAGCTACATCGCGATCCACTTCATCCTCGCGATGACCAGCGCGATCTACGGCGTCGCCGGGTTGATGCTCCTCGGCCTGCTGCCCCTGTCCGGGGTCAACTGGGGCCTGATGCTGAACTTCGCGTACGTGAAGGGCGCGATCTTCTTCCGCGACAGCATCTGGTACATCCTCAGCCCGATCTTCGCCATCGCCCTGTTCCAGTTGTCCCTGGTCTGGCTCGCCGCGGCCCTCGAGGACGTCTTCAACCCGCGCCTGCGCAGCGGCGGCTGAGGGGCGCCATGCCCTCGAGAGAGCGCGCCCAGGAGGAGCGGAGCTTGACGGGCGAGCTCGTGCTCTCGGTGCGCGACCTGTCGATCGACTACCTGACGAGCCGCGGCCGCGTGCACTCGGTGCGCGACGTCTCCTTCGACCTGCGCCGCGGGGAGACGCTGGCGCTCATCGGCGAGAGCGGCTCCGGCAAGACGACGCTCGCCGTGAGCCTGATCCGGCTGTCGGCACGCTCGGCGCGCGTCGTGAGCGGCCGCATCCTCTACCGCACGTCGGCGGGCGAGACGATCGACCTCCTGCGGCTTGACCCCGACGACCTGCGCCAGTACCGCTGGAGCGAGCTGGCCATGGTCTTCCAGGCCGCGCTGAACTCGTTCAACCCGGTGATCTCGGTCTGGGAGCAGTTCCTCGACACCGCCCAGGCGCACCGCTACGGGGGCGCGCGGAAGGTCCGCGCGCGCGCCGACGAGCTGCTCCGCATGGTCAACCTCGAGCCGGACCGCGTGCTGCGCGCCTTCCCGCACGAGCTGTCGGGGGGCATGCGGCAGCGCGTCCTCATCGCGATGAGCCTGATGCTCGAGCCGCAGGTCGTGATCCTCGACGAGCCGACGACGGCCCTCGACATCCTGACACAGCGGCAGATCATCGACCTGCTGCGCCGCCTGAAGCAGCAGCTCCACTTCTCGATGATCTTCATCTCGCATGACCTCTCGCTCGCGGCCGAGCTCGCCGACCGTGTCATCACCATGTACGCCGGGACCGTGGTCGAGCGCGCGAGCGTCGAGGACCTCTTCTACCGGCCGCGGCACCCCTACTCCGTCGGCCTGCTGCGCGCCGTGCCGCGCGTGTCGGGCGAGCTCGGGGCGGTCGTCTCGATCCCGGGCACGCCGCCCGATCTCCGGCGCCTGCCGCCGGGGTGCACCTACGAGCCACGCTGCCCCCTCGCCGTCGATGAGTGCCGCGCCGCGGAGCCCGCGCTGCTCGCGGTGGACACCCGCGACCACGATGCCCGCTGCATCCGCTGGCAGGCGGTCGCCGAGCGCGTCGGCTCGGCCGAGCGGCCGGTCGCCCAGAAGCTGGCGGCGACCTCGTGAGCGTCATCGACATCACCGTCCCCGGCGCGCCGCTCATCGAGCTCGACGGCGTGACGCGAGCGTTCAAGACGCCGGCGGGCACGATCACGGCCGTCGACGCGGTCTCGCTGGCACTCGCCAAGAGCGAGGCGATGTGCCTGGTGGGCGAGAGCGGCTGCGGCAAGACGACCACCGGCAGGCTGCTGGCGGGCCTGCTCCGGCCGACGAGCGGCCGGCTGCTCTTCGAGGGGCGCGACGTCTGGCGGACCAAGGGGAAGGAGCTCGCGGCCTTCCGGCGCGCCGTCCAGCTCGTCCACCAGGACCCCTACGCCTCGCTGAACCCGATCCGCACCGTCTTCCAGACGCTCTCGGCTCCGCTCCATCGGCACCGCAAGGTCAGCGGCCGCCGTGGCGCGATGGCGGCGGTCACCGAGCTGCTCACGCGGGTCGGCCTCACACCGCCCGACGACTTCCTCGTGAAGTACCCGCACCAGCTCTCGGGCGGCCAGCGCCAGCGCGTGGCCATCGCGCGCGCGCTCACCGTGGACCCGCGGGTGATCGTCGCGGACGAGGCCGTCTCCATGGTGGACGTCTCGATCCGCATCAGCCTCCTCAACCTGCTGCTCGCGCTGCGCGACGAGTTCGGCGTGACGATCGTGCTGATCACGCACGACCTCGCGGTCGCGCGGTACTTCGCGCTCAAGGGCCGCATCGGCGTGATGTATCTCGGCAAGGTCGTGGAGCTCGCGCGAAGCGAGCAGGTGGTGGGCGACCCCGCTCACCCGTACAGCGCCGCGCTCATCGCCGCGATCCCCGAGGCCGACCCCACGATCACGCGCGGGAAGGAGCGCGTGGAGCTGCGCAGCGCCGAGATCCCCAGCCTGCTCCGGCTGCCGAGCGGCTGTGTGTTCCACCCGCGCTGCCCGCTGTTCGAGCAGGGCCTCTGCGACGTCGCGGTGCCGGAGCTGCTGCCGATCCTGGGCGATCGCCGGGTCGCCTGCCACGTCGCGGTGCGCGAGCGCACGCCGGCGGCCGAGCTGCTGTCGCGGCCGGCGAGCTGACGGTGGACCCGCAGGCCCTCAAGGCGCAGCTCGGCGTGGCGCTGCTGATCCTCCTGCTCGCGCTCGCGATGCTCCCCTTCCAGCCGCGCGGATCGGCCGAGTTCGTCGTCAGCATTCTCGCGGCGGGCGTCGGCCTGGCGTTCGTCGGCGCGGTCCTGGCGCTCGCCCGCTGGGCGTCGCCGCGCCCCCCGAAATCAGATGACAAACCTGGCCGGACCGACTACAACGTGAACGGGCACGAGACCCGGCACTGAGCCCGGGAAGGGGTGCCACTGGAGGGTTGCATGGAGAAGCTCGCGCGATCCGCCGGACGGGCGATGAACCGCAGGCGCTTCCTCCGGGACTCGACGCTGACCGCGATCGGCCTGATGGCGGCGGCCTGCGTGCCCGGACCGACCACACCGGGCACCAGCCCCGGCGCGGCCGCCCGCAGGGCCGGTGAGTTCCACGGCGCCTGGCCCTACTCGCTGCCGCCGGCCGGGCACTGGAACAGCTACGCCCCGCGCGGCATCCTCACGACCGGCATCTACCGGCATCTCTGGCTCACGACGCTCGGCATGTACAAGTGGGCAGACGGGCAGTACGACTACTGGCTCGCCGAGTCGTCGGGCCTGAAGGGGACGGACACCTACGAGGTGAAGCTGCGCTCCGGCATCAAGTGGAGCGACGGCAAGGACTTCACGGCGAAGGACGTGTACACGACGTTCAACGTCGGCCGGCTGGAGAACTTCACGATCTGGCAGTACGTCGACCGGATGGACCTGGTCGACGGTCGTACGATCACCTTCCACATCCGCCGCCCCTCGAGCCTGATGCAGCGGTTCATCCTGCGGGAGCCGATCCGTCCCGATTCCGCGTACGGCACGTACTCGACGCAGACGGACGATCTCGTGAAGGCCGGCAAGACCTCCGCCGACCAGGAGTGGAAGGACCTGCGGACCAAGCTGGGCGAGTTCCGCCCGACGGAGCCGGTCTCGGTGGGCCCGTACAAGATCGATCCGGCCAGCGTCACCGAGGCCCGCCTCACGTTCGTCCACAATCCCGGCGGGTACGCCGCGGACAAGGTGAACTTCGAGAAGGTCGTCGTCTACCAGGGCGAGACCGCCCAGGTGACCCCGCTCGTCCTCGGCGGCGAGGTCGACTACGCGACGCACGGCTTCCCGCTCGCGACCGACAAGGCGATGCAGGACGCGGGGATCCGGGTCGTCCGGCCGCCGCTCTACACCGGTCCGGCGCTCTACTTCCACTGGGAGAAGGCGCCGCAGTTCCAGGACGTGCGGCTCCGCTACGCCGTCGCGCACGCGATCAACAAGGAGGAGAGCGCCCAGGTCACCTACGGCACCTCGGCGAAGGCGCAGAAGTTCATGGCCGGCTTCAGCGACGACCTCGTTCCGGCGTGGATCTCGGGCGCCGACCAGGCGAAGCTCAAGCCGTACGCGTTCAGCACACAGCAGGCCGAGCAGTTCATGACGGCGGCCGGCTACGCGAAGGGCTCGGACGGCG
The DNA here is from genome assembly GCA_050694635.1 of Thermoleophilaceae bacterium. GTDB lineage: Bacteria > Actinomycetota > Thermoleophilia > Solirubrobacterales > Thermoleophilaceae > JACVRW01. The sequence goes on along the minus strand of JBOGXT010000287.1, from coordinate 799 downwards.
TCTACGCCAAGGGCGCGCAGAAGCTCGAGTTCGAGCTCGTCTTCCCGAGCGACTTCGCCGACTGGGCGAGCGCGGCGCAGCACGCCGCCGAATCGCTCACGCGGTTCGGGATCAAGGTCACCCCGCGCGGCATCGTCTCCGCCGAGCAGGGCGTTGGCGCGAACGAGGGCCGCTACGCGATGTTCGTCCGCGGCTGGGGCGTCTCGAGCAATCACCATCCGCAGGGCTCGTTCATCCAGGACCTCCAGACGCACAACACCATCCCGGCCGGCGGCGGCATGAAGTACCCGCTCAAGCAGAAGCTCCCATCCAGCGGGAGAGACATCGACTTCGCCGCGCTGATCACCAGGACCGCCGAGGGGCTCGACGAGAGCAGCCAGAAGCCGGCGGTGACCGAGCTCGCGCTCGCGTTCAACGAGCTGCTGCCGATCATCCCGCTCTGGCAGCGGTTCGGGAACAACCCGGTGAACGAGAGGGCCCGCGTCACGGGCTGGCCGGCGGACGGCGACCCGATCTACAAGAACCCGGACGGCGACAGCTTCGCCATGACGCTGCTCATACGCGGGACGCTGCGACCGAAGTAGCGCCTTCCTGGCGATGCGGTCGGACGGCGCCGCCCCTCACGGGCGGCGCCGTCGGCGTTCGTGGGCCCTTGCTATGGTCCGGTCCGTCGCATGGCGCTGCGTATCGGGATCATCGGTGCCGGCTTCGCGGGCTCGACGCACGCTCGCGCGCTGGTGGACGCCCCGGGGGCGACCGTGGCGGCGATCGCCAGCCTCCCGGCCGAGGCCGCCGCCGA
>JBOGXT010000286.1:0-5236 GCA_050694635.1 Thermoleophilaceae bacterium | reverse complement strand
CCGGTGCGCTGCCGCGACAGCGCTCCACCGATGTGCATCAGGCAGGAGTTGTCGGCTGCGCAGACGATCTCGGCCCCCGTGTCGAGCACGGCGCGCACCTTGTCGGCGAGCATCGCCGACGAGACCTCGGCGTTCTTGACGGCGAAGGTGCCGCCGAAGCCGCAGCACTCGGACGCCTGATCGAGCTCCACCAGCTCGATGCCCTTCACCGCACGCAGTAGGCGCAGGGGCCTATCCCCCACGCCGAGCTCGCGCAGCGAATGACAGGTGGGATGGAACGTCACACGGTGGGGGAAGTAGGCGCCGACGTCAACCACGCCCAGACGGTCGACTAGCAGCTCGCTCAGTTCGAGCACGTCCGGGGAGTCGATGTGGTGGCGCAGCATGCCCGCGCACGACGCCGACGGGCACACGACCGCGTCCGCGTCTTGGAAGACGCGCGCGAACCGCCGCGCCAAGGCCGCCCCCTCCCGCCCGTAGCCCGAGTTCATGTGCATCTGTCCGCAGCAGGTCTGCTCGAGCGGGAAGTCCACCTCGCAGCCGAGGCGCTCCAGCAGCCGCACGACGGCGCGCCCCGTCTCCGGGAACAGCGTGTCGTTGAAGCAGGTGACGAAGAGGGATACGCGCACGCCGGCTACCGCTTCCGGTTTCTCCACGGCGTGACCGGGGCAAACGACAAAAGGCACGAGCGACGCGGGAGGAAAGAGGTGTACACGCAGGATTTCGGGCCGGTCGGAAGCTCTCTGGGGCTGAGCTCGATCTTCGCGGTGCTGGCGGTGCTGGCGTTGTTCATCCTCCTGGGCGGCCTCCGTTGGGCGGCCCAGTGGGCGGCACTGACAGCGCTCGGCATCGCCATGTTGGTGGCGATGATCGTGTACGGCATGCCGGTCGACCAGACCGCGCTGTCGGCCAGCGAGGGAGCAGCGTTCGGCCTGTTTCCGATCATGTGGATCGTCGTCACGGCGATCTGGATCTACAACATGACGGTCGAGACCGGGCACTTCGCCGTCCTGCGTCGATCGTTCGGGGCGATCTCGACCGACCAGCGTGTGCAGGCCGTGATCATCGCGTTCTGCTTCGGTGCGCTGCTCGAGGCGCTGGCCGGCTTCGGCACGCCGGTGGCCATCACCGCGGTCATGCTGATCGCACTCGGGTTCAAGCCGATCAAGGCGGCCGCGGTTGCGCTCGTGGCCAACACCGCCCCTGTCGCCTTCGGGGCCATCGCGATCCCGATCGTGACCCTGTCTGAGATCACGGGACTCCCCAAGGAGGACCTCGGGGCGATGGTGGGCCGCCAGACGCCGTTCCTCGCTCTGATCGTGCCCCTGATCCTGATCGGAATGGTCGACGGCGCGCGCGGCATCCGGCAGGCGTGGCCCGTGGCGATGGTCGGCGGGCTCGTCTTCGCCGTCGCTCAGTTCGCCTGCTCGAACTACATCTCGGTCGAGCTGACCGACATCGTTGCGGCTCTCGCCTCGACCGCGGCGATCGTGCTTCTCCTGAGGGTGTGGCATCCGTCCGAGCCGCTCGTCGTAGAGGCCGGCGCCGGCCGCTTCAGCCGGCCGGCGGTGGCGGGATCCGAGGTGCACGACCCGACCATGGAGGCCGAGGTCAAGCGCCGGGACGACAGCGTGAAGGATCCGGCTTCCGACGTCTTCCGCGCCTACTCGCCCTACCTCATCATCATCGCGATCTTCTCGATCGCGCAAATACCGGCGGTGAAGGACGCCCTCGCCGAGTCGCCCTGGACCACGACCTTCCAGTGGCCCGGGTTGGATGTCAGCACCCCGGACGGCGAGGCGCTCAGCTCGCTGACCTACAACGTCAACTGGCTCCCGGCAGCCGGCACCCTGCTGCTCATCTCCGGCGTGATCACGATGGCCGTGCTCCGCGTGTCTCCGGCCCGCTCGGTCAAGGTGCTCAGGGGTTCGCTCGACCAGCTCAAGTGGGCGATCCTGACGGTGGCCTCGGTGCTCGCGCTGGCGTACGTGATGAACCAGTCGGGCCAGACCATCACGCTTGGCCTCTGGGCCGCGGGCGCCGGCGACGCCTTCGCCTTCCTGTCGTCCCTGATCGGCTGGCTCGGCGTGTCGGTCACGGGCTCGGACACCTCCTCGAACGCGCTCTTCGGGGCGCTGCAGGTCACGGCGGCCAACGACGCCGGGATGTCCCCCACGCTGCTTGCCGCGGCCAACAGCTCCGGCGGGGTGCTGGGCAAGATGATCTCGCCACAGAACCTCGCGATCGGCGCGGCGGCCGTGGGCCTCGCGGGCAAGGAGGGCGACCTCTTCCGTAAGGTGGTTCTCTGGAGCCTCGTGCTGGTGCTCATGATGTGCGTGCTCGTCTACCTGCAATCGACGGCGGTGCTGGATTGGATGGTCGTGAAGTGACCGCCGGCGCCGGCCTGGCGCCGCTCGTGAGCGAGCTGCGCGCCGCGGTCGGCGCCGAGCACGTCGTCACGCACGAGCACCAGCTGCGCACGTACGAGTCGGACGGGCTGCTCCAGTACGCCGTCACGCCGGGCGCCGTGGTGCTGCCGTGCTCGACCGAGGAGGTGCAGTCGGTCGTGCGAGCCTGCCATCGAGCGGGCGTGCCCTTCGTCGCGCGCGGCGCCGGCTCCGGGCTGTCCGGCGGCGCGCTGCCGGTCGAGGGCGGCGTGCTGATCTCGCTCAGCCGCATGCGGCGGGTCATCGAGGTCGACCTCGAGAACCAGCGCGTGGTGGTCGAGCCGGGAGTGACCAACATCGCCGTCTCGCAGGCCGTGGCGCCCGACCACTTCTACCCGCCCGACCCCTCTTCCCAGATCGTCTGCACGATCGGCGGCAACGTGGCCGAGAACTCCGGCGGTGCGCACTGCTTCAAGTACGGCTTCACCACCAACTACGTGACCGGGCTCGAGCTCGTGCTGCCGGACGGCGAGCTGGTGCGGTTGGGCGGCAAGGAGCCCGATTCGCCGGGTCTCGACCTGCTGGGCGCCTTCGTCGGCTCGGAGGGCACGCTCGGCGTGGCCACGAAGATCTGGCTGCGGATCGTGCCCAAGCCGGAGACCGTGCGCACGCTGGTCGCGTTCTTCGGCTCGCCCGTACAGGCCGGCGAGGTGGTGTCGGAGATCGTCTCGGGCGGCATCGTCCCGGGCGCGATCGAGATGATGGACAACCTCTCGATCCGCGCCGCCGAGGGCTACACCGGCGCCGGCTACCCCACCGACGCCGGCGCCGCGCTGGTGGTCGAGCTCGACGGCTCCGAGGCCGAGTGCGAGATGCGCTTCGAGCAGGTCGTGGCGATCTGCGAGGGCGCCGGCGCCGACTCGATCCGGGTGGCCCAGGACGAGGCCGAGCGCGAGCTGATCTGGAGGGCGCGCAAGGCGGCCTTCGCCGCGATGGGCCGGATCGCTCCGAACTACTACGTGCAGGACAGCGTGATCCCGCGCACCCGGCTGGCCGAGGTGCTCGGCCGGATCGACGAGCTCGGCCGCGAGTACGACCTGCAGGTGGCGAACGTCTTCCACGCCGGCGACGGCAACCTGCACCCGCTCGTCTGCTACGACGGCTCCAACCCGGGCGAGGCCGAGCGGGCCGAGGAGTGCGCGGGGATGATCGTGAAGGCCTGCGTGGACGCCGGCGGCTCGATCACCGGCGAGCACGGCGTGGGCGTCGACAAGAAGCGCTACATGCCCGACATGTTCAGCGAGGCGGACCTCGGCGCCTTCCAGCGTCTGCGCTGCGCGTTCGACCCCGAGCAGCGCTCGAACCCCGGCAAGGTGATGCCGACGCCGCGGCTGTGCGGCGAGGTGCCCGGCCCCTACCGCCGCCATCCGCTCGAGCAGGCCGGGGTGGCGGAGCGGTTCTGATGGGCCTCGCGGAGGAGCTCGCCGAGGCGCCCGCACCCGTGCGCGTGCGTGGCGCGGGCACGAAGCTCGCCTGGGCGGGCGGACAGCCCGGCGTCGAGCTGTCGACCGAGGGACTCGACGAGATCGTGGAGCACAACGTGGGCGACCTCACCGCCGTGCTGCAGGCCGGGGTCGGGCTGGCGCGGGCGCAGCAGCGGTTCGCCGAGGCCGGCCAGATGCTTGCGCTCGACCCGCCCGACCGCGGCGCCACGATCGGAGGGGTGGTGGCGACCAACGACTCCGGCCCGCTGCGCACCCGCTACGGCGGGATTCGGGACCTTGTGGTGGGCATGCGAGTGGCGCTGGCGGACGGAACGGTTGCGAAGAGCGGCGGCAAGGTGATCAAGAACGTCGCCGGCTACGACCTGGCGAAGCTTTTCGTGGGCTCGTTTGGCACGCTCGGGGCGATCCTGGAGGTGTCGGTGCGGCTGCATCCACTGCCGCCCGCCACCGCCACGGCTGTGCGACGGGCGGACGACCCCGATGAGCTGGGCCGTGCGGCGCTGGCGCTCTCGCACGCGCGGCTGGAGCAGATGGGCCTGGACGTGCGATGGCACGATGGGGCCGGAGCGATCCTGACTCGCTTCGGCGGCGCCACGGCGGTCCAGCAGGCCCGGGCGGCCCAGCGGTTGCTCGGCGACGGAGAGCTCGTGGAGGACGACGATCCGCTCTGGGAGGCGCAGCGCGACGCCCAGCGCTCGCCCTCCGGGCTCGTCGTGAAGGTGTCGGCTCTGCAGACCGACCTGCCCGCGCTGGTCCGGATCGCGCGCGAGCACGGAGCCCTGTTGGTGGGTCGGGCCGGCCTCGGGCTCCACTGGCTGCGGCTCGACGAGGGCGACCACTCCGCGCTGCTCGGCGCGCTCCGCGAGCGCTTCGCGGCCGTGGTGCTCGACCACCCGGCGGGGGTCGAGCCGGGGCCACACGAGCCTCCCGACGCCGGCGCCCGGTTACTCGCCGGGCGCGTGAAGGAGCGCTTCGACCCCGAGGGGCGCCTCGTTTGATGGCGGCGTGGGACGACACCCGCGCGCCGCAGCTCGACCTGATCGACGACTGCGTCCACTGCGGCTTCTGCCTACCCACCTGCCCCACGTACGTGCTCTGGGGCGAGGAGATGGACTCGCCGCGCGGGCGGATCGTGCTGATCAAGCAGGGCCACGAGGAGATCTCCGCGCCGCTCGTGGAGCACCTCGACAACTGCCTCGGCTGCATGGCCTGCGTGACCGCCTGCCCCTCCGGGGTCCAGTACGACAAGCTGCTGGAGGACGCCCGCGCGCAGGTGGAGCGCAACTTCGAGCGGCCACCGGGCGAGCGCGCCCACCGGCGGCTCGTGTTCGAGCTGTTCACGCG
>JBOGXT010000285.1:0-3010 GCA_050694635.1 Thermoleophilaceae bacterium | reverse complement strand
GCGCGGTTCTATCGAGTTCGCGCCCCAGGTCAAGGGGCTGGAGCTGCCCGGCTACGAGCCGCGCTCGCTGCAGGCGATGGCGCTCGGGCTGGCCGTCAACGCGCGCGGCGCCGACCACAACCGCTCCGGCGCCTACGAGGCGGACCTCTCCGGCACGCTCGACCGCCTGGCCGGCGGCGACGCCCACGCCGCCGCCGCGATCGCGACCGAGGACCGCGCTGCCGTGATGGACTCGCTCATCCTGTGCAAGTTCCTGCGCGGCGTGTTCGCCGATCCCTGGCCCGAGTGGGCGGAGCTGCTCGCCCCGGTCACCGGATGGGACGTGGACGAGCGAGAGCTGCGAAGCACCGCTCGACGCATCGTGTTGGCCAAGCGCCTCTACAACCTGCGCGAGGGCTGGACGCGGGCCGAGGACCGGCTGCCCGAGCGCTTCCTGAGCGAGCCGCTGACGCTCGACTCGGGCCGGGAGGCCACCCTCACGCCGGACCGTCTGGGCGGCATGATCGACGCCTACTACGCCGGTCGCGGCCTCGACCCGGACGGACGGCCCGAGGCCGCCACCAGCGCCGAGCTCGGCTTGGACCTATTCGTCCGACAGAGGTAGCCTGAGGCCCGTGGCGACCACCGCACCCCCACTCACGAAGACGGTCACGCTGACCATCGACGGGCGCGAGGTCACGGTGCCCGAGGGCACCACTATCTGGGACGCCGCGAAGGACGCCGGCATCGAGATCCCGGTGCTGTGCCACGACGAGCGCTACGACCCGGTCGGCGTGTGCCGCGTGTGCGCGGTGGACGTGGGCGGGCGGGTGTACGCCGCCGCCTGCGTGCGCCCGTGCGAGGACGGCATGGAGGTGAAGACCGCCACGGAGGGAGTGGAGCGCAGCCGCGCGACGCTCGTCCAGCTCCTGATGGCCGACCAGCCGCCGCCTGAGGAGGACCCCAAGGAGACCACCACCGCCGACAACGAGCTGCTCGCGCTGGCGCACCGCTACGGCATCGCCCGGGAGGATTCCCTACCGTGCGCCGCCGGCCGAGCCGGCGGCTTCCGGCCTGGCCTGCCCCTCGCGTCCGGCCGCGGCGAGGACCTGTCCAACCCGGTGATCGCGGTCAATCACGACGCCTGCATCCTCTGCGACCGCTGCGTCCGCGCCTGCGACGACATCCAGGGCAACGACGTGATCGGCCGCTCCGGCAAGGGCTACACCACTCGCATCGCGTTCGACCTGGACGACCCGATGGGCGAGTCGTCCTGCGTCACCTGCGGCGAGTGCGTGGCCGCCTGCCCGACCGGTGCGCTCGTGAACAAGCCGATCGCCGGCGTGCCGATCCGCCCGCGCTCCGAGCTCGAGCAGGTAGAGAGCGTGTGCCCCTACTGCGGCGTCGGCTGCGCGCTCACCTACCACGTGGACCGCGAGCGCAACGCGATCGCCTTTGCCGAGGGGCGCGACCAGCCGGGCTCGAAGAGCCGGCTGTGCGTGAAGGGCCGCTACGGGTGGGACTACTCGAAGTCGGCGCAGCGGCTGACGGCGCCGCTGATCCGGCGCGAGGAGTCGTATCCGAAGGGGCCGCTGTCGACCGAGGTGAAGGGCGACGGCCGCGGTCGAAAGCGCCGCAAGCCCGGCGGCCTCGTCGACTACGACGAGGTGCTCCCCCACTTCCGCGAGGCGAGCTGGGACGAGGCGCTCGACCTGGTGGCCCGCCGGCTGAGCGAGATCCACGGCGAGGGGGGACCGGGCGCAATCGCGGGCTTCGGCTCGGCGAAGTGCTCGAACGAGGAGGCCTACCTCTTCCAGAAGCTGATCCGCACGGCGTTCCACACCAACAACGTCGACCACTGCACGCGGCTGTGCCACGCCTCGAGCGTGGCGGCTCTGTTCGAGGGGATCGGCTCGGGCGCGGTGTCGACCACCTACGGCGACGTGCTGAACGCCGACGTCGCGATCATCACCGGCAGCAACGCGACCGCCAACCATCCGGTCGCCTCGTCCTTCTTCAAGCAGGCGCGCCGGCGCGGCACCACGGTGATCTACATCGACCCGCGGGCGAGCAAGGTCGCCGACCACGCCGACATCTTCTGCCAGCTGAAGCCCGGCACCGACGTGGCCTTCTACAACGCGCTGATGCACGAGCTGATCCGGCTCGACCTCGTGGACCGCGACTTCATCGAGCGGCGCACCTCGAACTACGAGGCGCTCGTGGAGACGGTCGCCGAGTACACGCCGGAGCGGGCCGCACAGATCTGCGAGCTCGACCCCGACCTGATCCGCCGCGTGGCGCGGGTGTGGGGCGAGGCGGGCGCCGGGGTCATCTTCTGGGGCATGGGCATCTCCCAGCACACGACCGGCACCGACAACGCCCGCTGCCTGATCGCGCTGTGCTCGATCACCGGCAACGTCGGGCGGCCGGGCACGGGGCTGCACCCGCTGCGCGGCCAGAACAACGTGCAGGGCGCCTCCGACGTGGGCCTGATCCCGATGTTCTACCCCGGCTACCAGGACGTCGAGGGCGACGAGAAGCGCGCTCGCTTCGAGGAGGCCTGGGGCACGGAGCTCGATCCGAAGCGCGGCCTCACCGTCACGGAGATCATCGGCTCGATCCTCGACGGCGGCGTGCGCGGCATGTACATGATGGGCGAGAACCCGTTCCTGTCGGACCCGAACATCAACAAGGTCCGCAAGGCGCTGTCGGCGCTCGAGTTCCTCGTCGTGCAGGACATCTTCCTGACGGAGACGGCCGAGTTCGCCGACGTGGTGCTGCCCGCCTCCTCGTACATGGAGAAGGACGGCACGTACACGAACACCGACCGGCGCGTGCAGCTCGGGCGCACGGTGCTCGAGCCGCCAGGGGGCGCACGCCTCGACTGGGAGATCGTGCAGGAGTTGGCGCAGCGGCTCGGGCTCGGCTGGGACTACGGGTCGCCGCGAGACGTCTTCGACGAGATGGCCCAGCTCACGACGGGCTACGAGACGCTCAGCTACGACAACCTCGGCGCCTACGGGAAGCTCTA
>JBOGXT010000284.1:0-2554 GCA_050694635.1 Thermoleophilaceae bacterium | reverse complement strand
CTCCCGCCGTCGGCGGCCCCGAACAGGCGGCCCTGCTCGAACTTGAGGGCCATTGCCCCATCGACGTCATCGCGCCGGAGGTATACGACGACTTTGCTGAGCTGCCGGTCTCGACGCAATACGCGGCGAAGGCCTCGAACGTGCGCCCGATGTCATCGACCTCGCGGTTCTTCTTTCCGGGCACAGCTCTCGTTGCGGTGCTGGTCGTCTCGGCCGGTTCGCAACCATCGCACCGCCCTTCTGCCGGCGCTCTCGGCACCCGAGGGCAGCTCAGCTCGCCGATTGATCATGCTGGGTCACCGACGGCAACCGCGACATGCCGCCTGCAGCGTATCTTGGCGACCGGCGAACCGGACCGCTTGACTCGTCGGGAGACGATCGTGCTTCGGGCCGAAGGACCCGTGCGGACGCCGACGCTTCTTGAAGCCCGCCACCGGAGTTTGGGTAATCAGCTGATGAACGCGGTTCGCAGATACGCTGAGTTCCTCGGCGGCCTCGCTTGTCCCCACCAAAACCCGCCCCCGCTACTCCGGAAACCCGCTCGTGGAGCGGGTTTTCCCGTTCCTCGGGATCTGCGCGATCCCTCAGGGTTCCGTTTGAGGTTCCGAAAATGGAACCTCGTTGGAACCTCAAACGCTCTGGAGCGCCTTCCCAGAGCCGAAAACTCGGCGAGGAGCAGCCCCGAAGGTTGGCCGGCCCGAGTACCAATCGCTCGAGGTGGACGAACTCGCCTCGGGGGCGAATCGGCTGTGGTCAGGCCTCTCAGTGACGATGGGCCGCGCATCCGACCAAGAAGGCCACGTCGACCTCGCCCGAGCGCTTGTCGAGGAGCTGCTGCGAACCGCATTCGCCCTCGAAGGCGTCCTCGCCTCGCTGCTTGAGCAGTTGCCCGAGGACGCCTTTCCAGGCGATGACAGCGCCGCGGTGCTGGTGGAGATGGTTGCTGGCACGTGCCGGCCGGCCGTCGAGGCGGCCGGGGACCGCGTCGGCTGGGGAGCCGTTGCGCTGATTGGGGCTGTGAGGGACAGAGTTCTCGGTGATCTCAAGGAGGCCGCCGTCCGGGCGGCGCGGAGCGACCGGTGACGGCGGCGTCCGCGTCAGCGACCACGGCATGGGTGCGGCTCCGGGAGCGAGGGCGCTTCCGCCGGTCGTGGCGCTAGCTTGCGGGCATGTCCTCGGAAGCCTCGATCTCGCCGCTCGAGGTGAAGGCGATTCGCGATACGACCGCGGAGAACCTCGCCGACGTCCTCGACCATCCCGCGGCGGGTGCCGATGTGGCATGGCTCGAGCGCGTCGCGCTCATGTTGCTTCCGGCGTTCGACGCTCCCGAGATGCCGGACGAGGCCCGTAGCGCGCTGCCGGACGCGCTGGAGCAACGGGCCGACCGGGTTGCGGCGGTGATGCTGGCCGTGCTCGAGGCCTACGGGCGCGAGCCGCTGGCGCACATGGCCGGCTCGGCCCTCGCGCGGCTCGCCGAGCGCGGCATCGAGCCGGACCGCGGAGCGGCCGGGCTCGCTCTTCGCGATCTCCGGCGTGGTCGAGTCGGCGAGGGAGAGCTCATCGTCGCCAACATGCGCCGCCCCCGTCACCGGGGCGTCCAGGCGGCGCTCGTCGAGTTCGAGCACTGGGACTGCGGCCCGGTCGTCGTAGGCGGGATGCTCACGGAGCCGGCGCCTGCGGCGGAGGCTGGCGCCTTGTTGGATGGATTGGCGACCGACTTGGAGGCGGTCGACGCCGACGAGCTGATCGCGAGCCTGGGGAGCGCCGTCGACCACATGGCCGCTCACGATCTGGCGCTTCCAGGCGAGCTGGGCGCCGTCATGCCGCTGCTCGCACGGGCTCTGACCGGGGACGCGGCGGGCCTGGGCGAGCTCCACTACGAGCTTCCCGACGCCGGGCGCGAGAACGCGCCCGCGGGCGAGCCCTACGTCGTCGACGCGGCAGAGGACGAGGACGGCTTCTTCGCGGCGGTCGAGGAGCTCCGCGATCGCTTCCAGGCATATGCGAAGGCGAGCATCACCCCGCCGAGCCCCGTGTGGGAGGCGGGCGACTTCGTGGTCTCCTCGATGCTCGAGTGGAAGGGCGGTTATGGGGACGGCCGCCTCGTGCACTGGACGCGCGGCGGGATAGCCGAGTGCCTGCTCGAGTTCTTCCCGCGCAAGGTCTCCGCCGACGACTACGTCATCGAGCGGGCGCCCGCGTGCGCGGCCGCGTTCATGGAGTTCCTCGCCGCCGCGAAGCTGCTGGCGGGCGACCCGGTCGAAGCGCTCTCCGGGCTCTGCGCCGAGCTTCGGCCCGAGTTCGAGGCCGCCTGCCGCGACACTCGCAAGTGGGGCCTGGCCAAGTCGGTCGCAATGCGGATGATCGCCGACGGCGTCGATCCCGGCGACGAGCGGGCGGTCGCGGCGTGGATGGCCGACTTCAACATAGGTCTGCGCGAGGACCGCGACCGCGTGGCTGGCCCGGCGCTGGAGACGATGTCCGCCGGCCGGAGCCCAGTTCGCGCGCGACGACCCGCCGGGGCGCGCCGCGCGAAGCGCACGGCGGCGAAGGC
>JBOGXT010000283.1:0-4256 GCA_050694635.1 Thermoleophilaceae bacterium | reverse complement strand
GCTCGAGGGGGTGGCACCCGCGGCTCGCCCGGCGAGCCGCGGCCGGCTACAGGCTCGCTCCTCTCTTAGGAGGGCGGCGGAGTTTGGGAAGGGGCCTCACCGCCGCCGGTAACGTGCCGGCGGACAGGGGAGTCGTTCGGTACCCCGTCGAGGTAGTACGGATGGCCGCGCCGCTGCCTGAATGCGGGAGCGGCCTCCACCCCCGCGCAATACAGGGCGTCGCTAGCCGCCTGTGCGTCGATGTGCTGGAAGGCTTGGGCTCGGGTGGCCTCCGTGTTCGGCCCGCTCCGCGTTTCGTTCGCTACCGCCTTCGCGGCGTCGAGGCAGCCTGCCCAGAGCCGGAGCGCGGTCGAGACCTGCGACAGCGGATCAACGCCCGGCATCGTTGGGGCGGCCACGTCGGCGATTTGCGGGAGTCGCTTGCCCATCGCCTCCCACTGGGGTACGCCGGCGCGGTCTACAAGCAGCCCGCCCTCGCCGTCTACGAGCAACCCATCGTCGATCCGCACGATGAACTCAGCGCGCCCGTCGATGAGCTGGAGCGCTGATGGAAGCTCGAGCGGGCTTAGCGTGAGCGCGTGCCCCAGAAACATGGCTATGCGCATGTTCGGGTCCACTCGCGGTTCACCCTACGCCTCCGGCGACCTCTCCCGCGACCCTGGCGCCCTCTTGCCGGCGGCGTCCCCTAAGAGGCGTTCGACCACGAGCACGTCGCGCCAATCACCGTCGATCCGCCCGTGCCGAAGGTGGACACCAACCTCGCGGAACCCGTGCCGGGCTACCAGGCGGCGGCGTGCGTCGTTGTCCGCAAAGAGCTTGCCGAGGACCTTGTAGTAGCTGCCTCGTTCCGCTTCTCGAACCAGAGCCGCCGCCAAGGCGCTGCCGAGGCCGCGCCCGCGCTCAGAAGCACGCACGTAGATGCTGCCCTCTCCCACTCCCGCGTAGCAGGGCCGTGAGCTGTAGGGCGAGATGCGCGCCCACCCGGCGACTACGCCGTCACGCTCGGCCACGAGCAAGGGGCGATCCGGCGAGGCTAGCCACTCCTGGATGTCGTCTTCCGAGCGCGGCTCGGTCTCGAACGTCGAGCGGCGCTCGGCGATCCCCTCGTTGTAGATCCGGGCAATGGCCTCGCAGTCCTCGGCTCTCGCACGGCGGACGGTTCCCGACGTGTCCATCCGCTGGATCATCCGCCATTCGGTCGGCGCTGGCATTGGTCGAGCGTCCAGACTCGCTTGGACGCCCGGCCAGCTCCGGCACACCGCCCTGAAGAGGGCCGAGCCGGCCGCGCAGCTCGCGCGCCACGAACTCGACGAGCGCTCGAGACGACCTCAATACCGGGGCCTGGCACGCCGGCATCGCACGCTGCTCAACCTCAGCGAACTCGATCTCGGGTACCGCGTGGTCGTGGCCGAGCTCGGCTCAGCATCACACCCAACCGTTCGCCTAACCCCGCTCCTCGCGCGCTCGCCCGTCCTCCGCCAGGATCGTGCGCGACCAGTCGAGGGTCCGGCTCGAACAGTGGTCAAGCGGGTGGCCGTCCCCGATCGGATCGGCCACCTGGCCGCGGAGGAGCGTGGCGTACCAGAACCCGCCCGGCCGCTCGCTGCGGCGTCCGCGCAGGGCCTGCCGGGCGAAGGTCTCGGCGTCCTGCTCGCCGCTGGTGTAGGTGCTCGGTCCTTCGCTGGCGACCGGGTTGTCGCGGTCGTCGTAGAACACGGCGACCTCAAAGACGGGCTGGTCGAGGGCCATCTGCCACAGCGCGCTCATGTCTCGCGCCCCTTGCTCGCAGCGCGTCCAGCGCTACCCATCGGCCCAGGCTCCGCCGCCAGCGGCACATGGCCCATGTGGTTGACGTAGTGAGAAATGGCGGCCGCAACCCGCCGCAGCCGGGTCGGCTTGCGGTCGAGGACGCAGTTCGCCCTCACTCTTGGCGCGGCGAGCTCCACCCCCGAGGTGTTACGTCGCCATCCCCCGAGTATTACGCTTATGTCGCATGCTGCAGGGTCGCGCGATCTCAGACGAGCACCTGGTGGAGGGAGCGCGCAGGGCCTTGGGCGAGTTCGGCTGGGAGGGCGCCACGCTCGAGCGGATCGCCGAGGCGGCCGGCGTCTCGCGCATGACGCTCCACCGCCGCGGCGTCTCCCGGCACGGGCTGCTCGGACGTCTCGCAAGGGCGCTCGAAGACGATTACCGGGCGGCCCTCTGGCCGCCGCTCACCGCCCCGGGGTCCGGGCGTGAGCGGTTGGAGCTGGCCCTCTCGGCCGAGTGCGGCGTCGTCGAGGGCAACCTCGAGTTGCTGGAGGCGCTCAGCGGGAGCGTCCGCGCCGCGGTCTTCCACGAGCAGGATCCGCGCGGCCTCACCCGCGAGGTGTTCGTCGAGCCGCTGCGCAGAATCCTCACCGACGGCGTCGCGGACGGGTCGCTGCGCGCGACCGACCCCGGGGAGACCGCGACCGTCCTGTTCAACCTGGTCGGCTTCACCTACCGCCATCTGCGCGTCGGTCACGGTTGGGATCCGAAACGGGCCCAAGACCGCGTACTTGAGATCGCGATCGAGGGGGTCGCGGCGCGGTGACGGAGCGCCGTGGTCTCGATCGGCGCGCGCTTGCCGTTCTCTCCGGCGGCCACCTGGCCAGCGATCTCTGCCAGGGAGCTGTGCCCGCCCTCTTGCCGTTTCTGATCGCCCGCCGCGGTTATTCCTACGCCGACGCCGCCGCACTTGTGCTCGCCGCGACTATCGGCTCGGCGCTGCTCCAGCCGGCGTTCGGTCTCTGGGCGGACCGCGCGGCGACTCCCTGGCTGATGCCCGCGGGTCTTGCCCTCGGTGGGGCCGGAATCGCTCTCAGCGGCGTGGCTCCCAGCTACGAGCTCACTTTCGCCGCGGTCGCGCTGAGCGGGCTCGGCGTCGCTGCCTTTCACCCGGAGGCTGCTCGCTTCGCCAACTACTCCTCCGGCGACCGCCGCGCCACCGGCATGAGCCTCTTCGCGGTCGGCGGCAATGCGGGCTTCGCCTTGGGCCCGGTGCTCACTACCCCTTTCGTGCTGCTGCTCGGACTTGAGGGCACACTCGCGCTCGCCGTGCTGCCGCTCGCCGCAGTGCTCGTGCTCGTGGCCGAGCTCCCGCGCCTTGGCGCGCTGCGAGCCGAACCCGCTCGCTCGCGCCCGGCCCGAGCTCGCACAGCGGACGCCTGGGGGCCGTTCGCTCGGCTCGGGATCTTCGTCTCGTTGCGCTCAAGCGTCTACTTCGGCCTGCAGGCGTTCGTGCTAGTTTGGTACGCGGAGCAGCTCGACGCCTCCGAGGCGGCCGGCAACGCTGCCCTCACCGTGATGCTGGTCAGCGGCGCCGTCGGCACCCTGCTCGGCGGCCGGTTGGCCGACCGCATCGGCAGACGCCCCGTCCTGATCGGCTCCACTGTCCTACTCATGCCGCTGCTCGCAGCCTTCCTCGCCTCCCAAGCCGTCGCCGCAACCGTGCTGCTCGCCGCCGTCGGCTTCGTCACGATCGCGAACTTCAGCGTCACGGTTGTGATGGGCCAGGAGTACCTGCCGGCCCGACTCGGCATCGCCTCGGGAGTGACACTCGGGCTCGCGATCGGCGTCGGAGGTCTCGCAGCGGCAGCGCTCGGCCAGCTCGCCGACCACGCCGGCCTGCCGGCGACCATGGCGGTGATCGCCGCCCTCCCAGCGCCCGCGCTCGCCCTCGCGCTCACGCTCCCGCGCGACCCACCCTCCTCCCGCGACGCGGCATGTCCTTCTGCGCGGCCCGTGCGAGTGTCCACCTGACTTCACGCCCAGCTGAAGGCGTGCGACTCGCCCGCCACGATGGATCGGATGGACGCCTGCTCCGCTGGCGCAAGGCGCCGTTCGTCTACGCCCGTGACTAGACCAGCTCGATGCCGAGCAGCTCGAGCGCGGTGGCCAGCTCCGCGTCGTCCGCGTCGAGCGGCTCGCTCTGCGGCTCGCGCAGCCGGGCTTCACCGCTGGGCGGTTCGAAGATCGCCCAGTTCACGACCTCGTCGCCGAGGCGCGAGCGGTACGCGATGCCGTCGAACTGGGGCTCGCCGTTCGCGTCCGCACACTCGAAGGCGAGCCGCGAAACCTCCTGGGTGAAGGCGCGCGGCGCGTGCGCGCGGATCGCTGCGGCGTCGAGCTCGTCGACCCCGTGGTGCAGCGCGCGGTCGGCCAGCCGATCGCGCAGGTAGGCCAGCGAACGGGAGGCGCCCACCGCCGCGAACGGCCCGTCTGCGAGCGCGGTG
>JBOGXT010000282.1:0-3828 GCA_050694635.1 Thermoleophilaceae bacterium | reverse complement strand
AGGGCGGAGGTGAATCGTCTCCACAGGCTCCCGAGCAGCGCGCCGGCGGTGGTGAAAACGCCAACGCTCCGAGCGGCGAGCGGCCCGAGCGCCGGGCGGCGGCGATCAAGCCCGCGAACGTGACGGTCGCGGTGCTGAACGGCACGACCGTGCCGGGCCTGGCGGCTTCGATCAGCGACAAGGCCGAGGCGGAGGGCTTCGAGACGGGAACCGTCGCCGACTTCACGCCCAACCAGCAGCTTGCCGAGTCGGTGGTCCAGTACACGCCGGGCCACGAGCGCGACGCCGCGGCCGTCGGTCGCCGCCTCGGGATCACCCAGCGCGAGGCGATCTCGCCCTCGAGCCAGAGCCTGGCCGGTGACGCGGCCGTAGTCGTGATCGCCGGCGCCGATCAGGCGCCGTAGCCGTCGTGCTGCAGCGGACGGGGCGCCGCTCAGCCCGCCGCCAGCGCCCGCGCGCGCTCCGCCAGGTGCCGCACTCCCAGCCGCTCGACCTCGTCGGCCGCCTGCTCGAGCAGCCGCCGGCCCTCCTCCGGGTTCACGCGGCCGAGCGCCTGGCCGGCCAGCAGGCGAGAGCGCGCCGCCTCGAGCGGGCGGTCGAGGTCCGTCCAGGCCTGGGCGGCCTCGTGCAGGACCTCGGTCCCCTCGCGCGGGTCCGAAGCGCACATGCCCCGCGCCTCCAGCGCCGCGGCACGGCCGATCGGGTAGTGCAGCCGCTCGGCCAGCTCGGCGGCCTCGCGAGCCGCCTCGGCGGCGGTCTCCCTCCGCTGCGCCAGGGCCAGGACCACGGCGCGGGCGGCCGTCGCCTGGATCGACTGGGCGATCAGCCCGGCCCGCTCGCACACGTCCAGGGCGCGGTCCAGGGCCGCGGTCGCGCCCGCGAGGTCGCCCGAGTCGCGCAGCGCGGTCGCCAGCCCGAACAGCGCCTGGAATGCGAGCTCGGACCAGCCGACCTGCTCGGCCAGCTCGTGGGCGCGGTGGAACAGCACCGTTGCGGCGCCGATGTCGCCCTCGCGCCAGCGCAGCAGCCCGCGCAGCGCGTAGGGGAGGCACAGCTTGCCCACCAGGCCCTCGCGCTCGGCCAGCTCGGCACTCGCCTCGGTGGAGCGCTCGACCTGCGCCCAGTCGGCGCCGTATACGGCGAGCTGGGCAAGCGAGGCGTGCAGCTCGACCTGCGCCGGGAGCACACCCATCTCCTCGGCCAGCTCGAGAGCTTCCTCGTAGGCCTCGCGCGCCGCCGCCACGTTCGCCTCGGAGACCTCGAGATGCCGCCCGAGCGCGGACAGCGCCAGGATCGTCTCGCCGCGGTCCGAGCCGCGTGCCAGCTCCACAGCGCGCTCGAGGTTCTGGCGCGCCTTCTCGGTGTCCCCGATGCGGCCGAACACCCGGCCGAAGATGCCGTGGGCACGGCTGGCGGCCCGGGTCTCGCCGAGCCGCTCGGCCAGCCGCAGCGCCTTCTCCGAGGCGTAGATCGCCAGCATGTTGTCGCCGGTGTGGAGGTACAGCCAGGCGGCCTCCTCGTAGAGCCGCACGAGCTCGATCCGCGGCGGGCCGTCCTTCAGCAGGTTGATGCCCTTCTGGTAGTGCTCGATCGCGGCCTTGCGCTCGCCCTTGTGCGACAGTGCGGCGCCGATCTTGCGGTGCAGGTCCGCCACCCGCTCCAGGTCCTCCTGGCCGCGGTGCCACTCGAGGCACTCGAGCCAGACCCCGATCGCCTCGTCGACGCGCCCCAGGCGCAGCGACACGTCGCCCAGCTTCTCGCCGATCCGGGCGCTGTCGCTGCTCGCGTCGCGCGGGCAGATCTTGCGCGCGTGCCGGTAGTGGGCGGCGGATTCGCGGTTCGAGAACAGCCGGGCGCTGGCGTCGCCGGCCTGCTCCAGGAACAGCATCGCCCGGCGCTGCATGCCGTGCAGCTCGTCCGGCGGCAGCCCGCCCTCGCGGCCGAGCGCGGCGGCGCGGCCGTAGTGCTCGGCGAGCAGCGGCCCGACCTCGTCGATGCGGTCCCCCGCGCGGTCCTCGATGAACGAGCCGACCTCGAAGTGCTTCCGCGCCCGTACGGCCTTGGGCAGCATGCCGTAGGCGACGTCCCGGATCAGCACGTGCTTGAAGGCCAGCTCCCGCTCGCCGGCGAGACGCCCCTCGGCGCCCGGGGCGAGGATGTCCTTCTCCTGAAGGGAGGTCAGCGCGCGCCCGAGGTCGCGGCCCTCCGAGTGGGCGAGCGGAGCCAGCGAGCCCTCCCAGAACGTGCGCCCCACGACCGCAGCCTGCTGGACCAGCCGCCGCTCGAACGGCTCGAGCGCATCGAGCCGCGCGGCGAGCACGCCCTGGACGGTGTCGGGCAGCTCGGCGGCGTGCAGGCCGCCCTCCTCGGCGATGCGGCGCGACATCTCCTCGGCGAACAGCGGGTTGCCGCCCGATCTCTCGACCACCGCGGGCACGAGGGCGTCGCTGTCCGGCAGCAGCGCGGCCACGAGCGACTCGGTCTCGGCCGCGCCCAGCGGGTCGAGGATCAGCTGGGTCGCCGAGCGCCGCCCACCGCCCCAGCCGGGACGCCGGTCGAGCAGCTCGTCGCGCGCCAGGCAGACGATCAGAAGCGGCGCGCGCACCCACTGAGCCAGGTGCTCGATCGCGTCGAGCATGCCGTCGTCGGCCCAGTGGATGTCCTCGAAGGCGAACACGAGCGGCTTCTCGCGCGCCCACGCCTCGATCCCGGAGCGAAGCGCCGAGAAGAACGCGTCGCGCATCCGCTCGGGGTCGTCGCTCTCCGGCACCAGCTCGGGTGGCACCTCCAGTCCGATCAGCCGGCCGAGCAGGGCCGTCCTACGCTCGCCCTCCTCGCCCAGTGCCGGGTGTTCGGCGCCGAACAGCTTGCGCGTGTGGTCGAGCAGCTTGCTCCAGGCGACCTCGGCCGAGTCGCTGTCGACTATCCCGCAGCCCGCGCGGATCACCTCGCCAAGCGCCCAGTAGACGATCCCCGCGCCGTACGGCAGGCAGCGGCCGGTGTGGAACGCCGGTGCGTCGGGGCGCCCGCAGAGCCGGCGCTCGAGCTCGCGCAGCACGCGCGACTTGCCTACGCCTGCCTCCCCGATGAGCGTGACGAGGTGCGGGATGCAGTCGCGCTCCACCCGCTCGTAGATCGCCTCGAGCGTCGTGAGCTCGTTTTCGCGTCCGACCAGCCGCGACTCGCGCGCAGGCGCGGTGCGCCGCACCGCGTGCTCGGCGGTCACGGCCACGGCCTCCCAGGCCGGCACGGGCTCGGACTTGCCCTTCAGCTCGAGCGCCTCGAGGCCGTCGTAGCGAACCGCGCCGCGGGTGGCCCGCATGGTGCGCTCGCCCACCGTCACGCTGCCGGGTCGGGCAGCGCTCTGCAGCCGGGCGGCCACGTTGACGGTGTCGCCGGTCACCGTATAGCTCTCGCCGACCGCGCCCGCGAGCACCTCACCGGTATTGACGCCCACGCGCAGGTCGAAGTGGACGCCGGCCGGCAGGCCCTCGTTCACGTCGTCCATCGCGGCCTGCATGCCGAGGCCGGCGCGCACGGCGCGCTCCGCGTCGTCCTCGTGCGCAACGGGCGCGCCGAAGATCGCCATGACGTTGTCGCCGATGTACTTGTCCACGGTGCCGCCGTAGCGCTCGACCTCCTGGCCGAGCCGCATCAGCGCGCGGTCGATGAGCGCCTTCACCGCCTCTGGGTCCATGCGCTCGGCGACCGCCGTGTAGCCCGACAGGTCCGCGAAGAGGACGGTCACCTGGCGGCGCTCCTCGGGCGGCCGCTCGAGCACGCGCGCGGCCGGCGGCGCGGCCGGCGACTGGTCGAGCTGCTCACCGC
>JBOGXT010000281.1:0-3658 GCA_050694635.1 Thermoleophilaceae bacterium | reverse complement strand
GCGCCGAGCTACCGGCTCCCGCCGAGCCTCGTGGCCAACTCGCTGCGCGTGCCCGCCGTGCGCGCGATGTTCGGCGGGGCCCCGCGCGAGTCGATCCGCTACCTGAACCACCCGGTCCGCTTCGACGCGCGCCGCGCGGCCGACGTGCTCGGCGGCGACGCCGGCCTACGCGTGCCGCGCTTCGCGGAGTACGCGCCCGCGCTGGTGCGCTTCTTCCGCAAGCACGAGGACGACCCCGCCTACTCGGTCAGGATCGTGTCCTCGTGGGAGTAGGCCGGGGCGCAGCAGCATAGGAACCGGAGCGGCTCGTCGCCGGTGGCCCACACCTTGTGGCGCATGCCCGGCGCGATGACCACGGCGTCGCCCGGCTGGATCTCGCGCTCCGCCTCGGCGAGCCGCATCCGGCCCCGGCCCTCGGTGAAGAAGTAGATCTCCTCGGTCTCGCGGTGGAAGTGCTCGGCCGTCGCGCCGCCGGGCGGCACGGTCGCCTCGGCGAGGCTCTGGTTGAGCGTGGTGCCGACCGCGCGGCCCGCGATCTCGCGGATCTGCGAGCCGTCGAGGGTGGTGAAGGCGTCCACCTCGTGGACGTTGTCGATTCGCACCCTCACCAGGCTACGCGAGCGCGCGCCGGTAACGGACCTCGAGGAGGTGCGCCCACGTCTCCTCGGTGCGCTCGGCGCCGTCGCGCGCGAAGCCGTGGGCCTCATAGAACGCGTTGGCGGGCTCGTTGGCGGCGAACGACCAGACGGTCGCCTCCGCGTAGCCGCGCGCCGCGAGGTCGGCCAGCGTGGCCCCCATCAGCGCCCGCCCCACGCCGCCGCGCCAGCGCCCGGCGGCCACGAAGAGGGTCCACACCTCGCCCGCCTGCGGCCCGGCGTCCGGGTCGCGGCTCTCGCCGCAGGCGGTGAAGCCGAGCATCTCCACGTCCTCCGCCGCCGCGAGCATCGTCACGGCTGGGTCGTCGAGCCGCGCGTGCCAGCGCTCGACGTCGGACTCCGGAAACGCGTGTCCCGGCGGCAGGAGCGGTGCGAACGCCGCGCGGGCCGACTCGTCCCAGAGCCGCGCCCACCGCGGCTCGTCCTCGGGCCGGGCGCGGCGGACGATCAGCGTGCGCCGCCGGCCATCGCCGGCAGGATCACGATCGTGTCGCCCTCGGACACGCCCGTGTCGAGGCCGTCCAGCACGCGTACGTCCTCGTCGTTCAGGTAGACGTTGACGTAGCGATTCAGGTCGCCGTCCTCGGAGAAAAGCTGCGACTCGGTGGCCGGATGCCGCTCGGCGAGCGAGCGCAGCACCTCGCCCACGTTGCCGCCGGAACCCTCGACCTCCTTGGCCCCGCCCACGGAGGAGCGCAGCACCGGTGGGATCTTCACGACGCTCATCTGAGGCGCGGCAGCCTAGCCCGCGCCGGCGCAGAACGCCTCGTAGTCCGGAAAGACCCCCATCTCCTCGTCGGAGATCGAGTCCGGATCGCGCGAGCAGATCGGGCAGTCGGGGTCGCGCCGCACCTTCAGCTCGGTGAAGGTGGTGCCGAGCGCGTCGTAGAGCAGCAGGCGGCCGGCCATGGTGTCGCCCGCGCCGGTGACCAGCTTGATCACCTCGACCGACTGGAGCAGCCCCATCACGCCGGGCAGCACGCCGAGCACGCCGGCGGCGCCGCACGAGGGCGCCAGCTCGGCCGGCGGCGGCGTCGGGTAGAGGCAGCGGTAGCAGGGCCCCTCGTAGGGGTGGAAGACCGAGAGCTGGCCCTCGAAGCCGAGAATCGAGGCCGAGACGACCGGGATCTGCAGCCGCACGCTGGCGTCGTTCAGGAGGTACCGCGTGGGGAAGTTGTCGAGGCCGTCGACGATCACGTCGTAGCCCTCGACGATCTCCATGATGTTGTCGGCGCCAAGCCGGACCGGGTGCTTCTCGACCTTCACGTCCGGGTTGATCTCGTGCACGGCGATCTCGGCGGAGTCGACCTTCGGCACCCCGATGCGGTCGTTCGAGTGGGCCACCTGGCGCTGGAGGTTGGACAGGTCGACGACGTCGTTGTCCACGATGCCGAGCGTGCCCACGCCGGCCGCTGCCAGGTAGAGCGCGGCGGGCGAGCCGAGCCCGCCGGCGCCGAGAAGCAGCACCCTGGCGTCCAGCAGCTTCATCTGGCCCTCGAGGCCGATCTCCGGGATCAGCAGATGGCGCGAGTAACGCTCGCGCTGATCGGGCGAGAGCGCCCGCGGGACCTCGACCTCGTAGCCCCGGTCCTTCCAGAGCGTGATTCCGCCGCGCATCGAGGCGACGTCCTCGTAGCCGAGCAGATCCTGCATGGTGTGCGCGGCGAGCGCGGAGCGGTTGCCGGAGGCGCAGTAGAGGATCACTCGCCCGGAGCGGTCGGGCACGAGGCCCTCGACCCTGGACTCGAGGTGCCCGCGCGGCACGTGGACGGCGCCGGGCAGGTGCGACTCCTCGAACTCGTGCTGCTCGCGCACGTCGACGATCACGGCACGGTTTCCGTTCTGCCGCAGCTCCTCGACGTCCTTGGGGTCGATCTCTTCGATCTGCTCTTTGATCTTGCGGATGACGTCTGCGCCTGAAGCCATTACTTCAGAAAGGATAGCTCCGCCGAACGAGAACCGGGGCGCTCCTTGGAGCGCCCCGGTTGGAAGACCCAGACCTAGATTTTTCTGCGGAAGCCCCGGCGGCAGAACGTCCTGCCTGGTTGAAGCCTCACCAGGAGTTTCGTCCTGACGGCCTTTTGCCGATATGGGGTGAAGACCCCATTTGTCCTCCATGGGCGCAATCCGATCCATGAACAGACCCCGGATGACGCGTCGCGACGATTCCCTCATAGGCCAGGTCGTTGCGGCGAACGTCGTGCTGGTCGCCCTCACGCTGTTCGCGGCGAGCCTGGCCGCCGGCCTCGACCTGACCGTTCGCGACCAGCGCTGGCAGTTCCTGATCCTCACGATGGCGATCGTGCTGTCGCTCTGCGTGAACCTCTGGATGCTCCAGCGCCGCTTCAAGCCGCTGGAGAGCCTGATCCAGCGGATCGAGTCGATCGACCCCTCCGAGCCGACCACGCTCGGCCTCGGGCACAACGACCCGGTCGCCGAGATCAATCGCCTGTCCCAGTCCTTCACACGGCTGCTCGACCGCATCGAGGACGAGCGCCGGCGCTCCGGGCAGCTCGCGATGCGAGCCCAGGAGGAGGAGCGCCGCCGCCTCGCGCGCGACCTGCACGACGAGGTCAACCAGGCGCTCACCGCAATCCTGCTGCGCCTCGAGGCGCTCTCCCAGGACACCCCACCCGAGCGCGCGCCCGAGGTGGCCGAGCTCAAGCGGCTCGTGAACCAGGCGATGGAGGAGCTGCTGACCCTGGCCCGCCAGCTGCGCCCTTCGGCGCTCGACGACCACGGCCTCGTGCCCGCGGTGGAGGCCCAGCTGAAGCGCTTCTCCGCGCGCACGGGGATCGAGGTGCGGCTGCGCACCGAGGGCGACCCGAACGAGCTGCCTGAGGTGATGCAGACGGCGATCTTCCGGGTCGCCCAGGAGGCGCTCGCCAACGTGGCGCGCCACGCGGCCGCGACGATCGTCGAGGTGGACCTCGACGAGGACGAGGGCCGCGCCGAGCTGCGCGTGCGCGACGACGGCGCCGGCTTCGACCCGGGCGCGATCC
>JBOGXT010000280.1:0-6930 GCA_050694635.1 Thermoleophilaceae bacterium | reverse complement strand
GCGTGCGCCACGCCGGCGGTCTCGGCGGCCGCCACGTGGCGCTCCAGGCTACCCGGTCCGAAGCTCGGCGCGATCGCATCGGGTGGGGCGAGCACCAGCGCGTTCGTCCCGGTCCCGTGCCGGTCGGGGACGATCGACACGGACCGGTGCCGAGCGAGCAGCCCGGCGACCTCGCCCGGATCCAGGAGCGGCGTGTCTCCCGGCACCAGCAGCACGCGCTCGAAGCCTTCGGCCAGCGCGAACGCGATCCCGATCGAAGCGGCCGCCGACTGCCCGGCCTGCTCGGTTTCGCGCAGCACCCGCACACGCTCACCGCGCGCGGCCGCCTCCGCGACCCGGTCGGCCGTCACGACGGCAACCGAGTCGAGCCCGGGCACCCGCCGCAGCGAGGTCAACACGTCGGTGAACATCGCCTGGGCAAGCGCTTGGCGCGACCCCGAGCCGAGCGCCGGTCCCAGGCGCTGCTTCGCGGCGCCGAAGCTCTTCACGGGAAGGATCGCGAGCGTGCGCATCGGGGGGCGAGGGGGGCGGGGGGTTCCGCGAGAGTAGCGCGCCGCCGCGGTGGGGGCGGGCGCGGGAAAGGAGGGCCTCCGGGGGGCGGGGCGCGGGATGAGGGGCCGCGGTTGGCGGGTCCCTCCTCCCTAGCCCAAAGACACCCCGAACGACACCACCTCCCGAGCCACCCCCGCTCGGCGCTCGGCCGTGTCCATCAGCGTGTCCGTCACGAGACACGGCAGTCCCTCCACTGGCTCGTCGGCGACCTCCCCGTCGATCACCTCCGAGTACATCCGCGCGATCCCCGCGGCGCTCGCCTGCACCCCCGCCCACGCGCAGAAGTGCTCCGTCGGCCCCTTGATCGACCGGCCCTCCACGAACGGGCTCACCGCCACCACCCGTGCCGGTGCGCCCGCCAGCGCTTCACGCATCCCCGGCAGCGCCAGTATCGGGCCGATCGATGTCACCGGGTTGGACGGACCGATCACGACCAGGTCGCACGACGCCACCGCCATCAGCACGTCGTCGCTCGGCCGCGCGCCCTCGAGCCCGTGCAGCTCGACCCCCTCCACGGGCGGGGCCGCACCCGCCACGATCATGTACTCCTGGAAGGGCCACAGCCGCCCGCCGTGGCGCACGTGGGTCGCGACCGGCTGGTCGGACATGGGCAGCACCCGCGCCTCCACGCCCATCGCGGA
This sequence comes from Thermoleophilaceae bacterium, assembly GCA_050694635.1. Classification (GTDB taxonomy): domain Bacteria; phylum Actinomycetota; class Thermoleophilia; order Solirubrobacterales; family Thermoleophilaceae; genus JACVRW01. The sequence goes on along the minus strand of JBOGXT010000280.1, from coordinate 5,737 downwards.
TACCACCGCCGCGTGCGCCTCGGTCAGGCGCCGCCCAGCGCGCAGCTCCGCCGTGCGCGCCAGGCACATCGCCAGGTCCCGGTCCCCGAGGTGGAACCAGGCCGGCCGCCCGGCGGCGCGCAGCGCGTCCATCACCACCGAGCTGTCCCCCCGCAGGCCCCACCCTCGGGCATCGATCGAGTCAGCCAGCCAGTACGTGACGAGGTCCGGGTCGGGCGAGACGTGCACGCCGTGGATCTCCACGTCGTCGCCCGTGTTCGCCACGACCGTCAGCTGCTCGCACACCTCGAGCAGCCCGCGCGCGAGCTTCGCCCCCCCGGTCCCCCCGGAGAGGAGCACCACGTGGCTCAGGCCGGCACGCCCTCCGGCCACCCGTCGACAAAGATGTCGAGCGTCAGGTCGGCGCCGGCGGCGGCGTAGCGGTCGAGGTCGGTGATGCCCGCCTCGGCCAGCACCTCGTCGTCGATGAACGTGTTGCCGGTGCAGGAACGCGGGTCCCGCACGAGGATCGCCTGCGCGGCGTCGGCCACGATCTCGGGCGTGCGGGCGCGCGCCATCGCCTCGTCGCCGCCGAGCAGGTTCTGCACCGCGGCGGTGGCGATGATCGTGCGCGGCCAGAGGCAGTTGGCCCCGATCCCGGCGTCGGCCTCGTCCGCCGCGACCCCGAGCGTGATCATCGTCATCCCCATCTTCGAGAGCGTGTAGGCGCTGTGGCCGGCGAGCCAGCGCGGGTCGGACGAGAGCGGCGGGGAGAGGGTCAGCACGTGCGCATGCGAGGACTCGCGCAGGTGTGGCAGGCATGCCTGCGTCACGACGTAGGTGCCGCGTGAGTTGATCTGCTGCATCAGGTCGAAGCGCTTCACGGGCAGGTCGCGCATCGGCGCCAGGTTGATCGCGCTCGCGTTGTTGACGACCACGTCGATCCCGCCGAAGCGCTCGACGGTCGACGCGACCGCCGCCTCCACCGCCTCCGCGTCGCGGATGTCCCCGACGATCGGCAGCGCCGCGCCGCCGGCGGCCTCGATCTCCTCGGCCGCGGTGTAGATCGTGCCCGGCAGCCTGGGGTGGGGCTCGGCGGTCTTGGCCATCAGCGCCACGCGGGCGCCGTCGCGCGCGGCGCGCACGGCGATCGCGAGCCCGATGCCGCGGCTGCCGCCGGACATGAAGATGGTGCGGCCGGAAAGCGAGTCCACGGCGTCAGAGCCTAGCCGCAAGCACCCGGCTCGGCCGGGTGCGCGCGGATGGTTGTGTCACCGCAGGACGGGGAGCACGTCCTCCCGGAACTGCTCCAGGAACCGGCTCTGGTCGTTCCCCGGCGCGTGCAGGACAAGCTCGTCGAACCCGAGCGAGACGTAGACGCCGATCTTCTCGGCGACCTCCTCGGGGTCGTCCGAGCAGATGAAGCGGCGCGGGGCCTGGTCGACGTTCGCCCGCGCCACGCGCTCCATCTCGAGCGGGTCCTCGATGCCCTCCTTTTGCCCCGGCTCGAGCGCCAGCGCCGCCCAGAAATGCGTGTTCGAGAAAGCTCGCTCGCGGTCGCGGTCGTAGGAGACCTTGACCTCGATCATGCGCCGGATCGCCGCGGGATCGCGCCCGGCCTGCGAGGCGCCCTCCGCGACCTTGCCGAGCAGCTCGTCGTACAGCGCGGGGTCCTTGCCGCTCGTGCAGATGAAGCCGTCTCCCACCCGCCCGGCCAGCTTCGCGGCGAGCGGCCCCGAGGCGGCGACGTAGATCGGCACCGGCTCCTCCGGCCGGTCGTAGATGGTGGCCCTCTCCGTGCGGTAGAAGCGGCCCTCGAAGTCCACCCGCTCCTCTCGCCAGAGCACCCGGATCAGCTCGATGGCCTCGGCCAGCCGCTGGCGGCGCTCCTTGCGCCCCGGGAACTCGCCGCCCGTGACCGGGGTCTCGTTCATCGCCTCCCCGGTGCCGACGCCCAGGAACACTCGGCCGGGGACGAGGCAGCCGAGCGTGGCGAACGCCTGCGCGACGATCGACGGGTGGTAGCGCAGCGTCGGCGTCAGGACGCTGGTGCCGAGCGTGGCCGCCGAGGTGCGCGCCGCCGCCGCGCCGAGCCACGGCAGCGCCGCCGGCGAGTGCCCGCCGTTGTGGACCCAGGGCTGGAAGTGGTCGGAGATCGCGACGATCTCGAGCCCTGAGCGCTCGGCCTCGACCGCGAAGTCGAGCAGGGTGACCGGGTCGAACTGCTCGGCGGAGGCCTTGTAGCCGATGCGGACGGGCACGGAGCGGGATCGTACGGCTTGGCCGCAAGCAGCCGGCTCGGCCGGGTGCGCGCGGATCGATTACGCTGCCCCGCCTTGCGCCTCGCGGACCGCACAGCCCTCGTCACCGGCGGCGCTTCCGGCATCGGGGCCGCGACCTGCCGGCGGCTCGCCGCCGAGGGCGCCCGCGTGGCGGTGACCGACATGAATCTCGAGGGCGCGGGCACGGTCGCCGACGAGATCGGCGGCGGCGCGTACGAGCTCGACGTGCGCTCAGAGGAGTCGATCGCGGCGGCCGCGCGCGGCGCCGAGACCGACCTCGGGCCCATCGACGTGCTCGTCAACAACGCCGGCTACGACGAGTGGAGCTGGTTCACCGACACCGATCCCGCGCTCTGGGACCGCGTGCTGGCGGTCAACCTGCGCGGAGTGATCGCGGTCACCCACGCGGTGCTGCCCGGCATGCAGGAGCGCCGCCGCGGCCGGATCGTCAACACCGCCTCGGAGGCCGGCCGGGTGGGATCCAGCGGCTCGGCCGTCTACTCGGCGGCGAAGGCGGGCGTGATCGGGTTCACGAAGGCGCTCGCGATCGAGAACGGCCGCTACGGGATCACCTGCAACGCGGTGGCGCCCGGCCCGATCGACACGCCGCTCCTGATGGGCGCCCCCGAGCAGCTGGGCGACCTCGGCAAGCGCATCGTCGAGACGATGATCGGCTCGACCAACCTGCGCCGTCTCGGACAGCCCGACGAGGTGGCCGCCGCGATCGTCTTCCTCGCCTCCGACGACGCCTCCTACGTGACGGGTCAGGCGCTCGGCGTGAGCGGGGGCCTTGCCAGAATCTGAGCGTGGCGGCAGAGCAGGTGCGCATCCGCGAGGTCGGCCCGCGGGACGGCTTCCAGAACGAGCCCGAGGTGATCGCCACCGAGGACAAGGTGCGCCTGGTCGAGATGCTGGCGCGCACGGGCGTCGGGCGGCTCGAGGTCACGAGCTTCGTGCGCGCCGACGTGATCCCGCAGCTGGCCGACGGCGCCGAGGTGCTGCGCACGGCCGAGATCCCCGACGACGTGTCGGTCACGGTCCTGATCCCCAACGAGCGCGGGCTCGACAACGCGCTGGAGGTCCGCGAAAGCTTCAGCGAGGTCAACCTGTTCCTCTCCGCCTCCGAGACCCACAACCGCAAGAACGTGAACCGCTCGATCGAGGAGTCGCTGACGGGGCTGGAGCGGGTCATCGAGCGGGCGCGTGGGGAGGGGCTTCGCTGCGAGGGCGTGATCTCAGTGGCGTTCGGCTGCCCCTACGAGGGCGAGGTGCCGCGCGAGCGGGTTCTGTCGATCGCGCGGCGGCTGGTGGAGGCGGGCTGCGAGGAGATTGCCTTCGGCGATACGACGGGGATGGCCAATCCGTTGCAGGTGGAGCGTTTCTTCGATGGCCTTGATCTTGGGGCGGAGCTGACCGCGCACTTCCACAACACGCGCGGGCAAGGCCTGGCGAATGTCTCGAGTGCGTTGAGGGTGGGGGTCAGATCCTTCGAGTCCTCCTTCGGTGAGCTGGGCGGCTGCCCGGTGCCGAAGGGCGCCACCGGCAACACCGCCAGCGAGGACCTCGTGTCGATGCTCCACGAGATGGGCTACGAGACCGGGATCGACCTCGAGAGGCTGGTGGCCTGTGCGCGCGAGGCGCAGCGGGTGCTCGGCCGCCCCCTCGGCAGCCACGTGCTGATCGCCGGGCCCGTGGACTGGCATCCCGGGTAACCGGGTACCAGTCCGGCCTAGAGGGAGGAGGCCGGCATGTCGATCGAGACGAGGGAGCGCGAGGAGCCCACCGATGGCGACGGGCTGACCCAGCGCACCACCTACCGGACGCTCGACGAGCAGGAGGGGCGCCTGTCGGAGGCCGAGAAGCGCTTCGAGCGCCGGCGCCGGACCATCGGACTGTTCCTGGGACCGATCGTGCTCGCGGCGATGCTGCTGATCCCGTTCGACCTCGACGGGAACCAGCACCGGCTGGCGGCCATTCTCGCCTTCGTGATCGTCTGGTGGCTCACCGAGGCGATCCCGATCCCCGTGACCGCGCTGCTCGGCGTCGTGCTGTGCGCGCTGCTCGAGGCCACACCGCCGCCGCCCGAGGGCGACAGCTCCGTGGACGTGGTGTTCGGCCTGTTCACCGACGACACGATCTTCCTGTTCATCGGCAGCTTCATCATCGCCCAGTCGATGGTGGTGCACGGGCTGCACCGCCGCCTCGCCTTCCGGGTGCTGAGCATGCGCTCGGTGGGCGGCTCGACCTTCCGGATCATCCTGGCGTTCGGGCTGATCGGCGCGCTCACCTCGCCGGTCATGTCGAACACGGCCGGCGCGGCGAGGATGCTGCCGATCGCGCTCGGCGGGATGGGCGTGGGGGGCGGCATGCTCGCCACCCAGGCGGACGGCGAGCTGAACCCCGAGCGGCTGCGCTTCGGCGCCGCGCTGATGCTGGTGATCACCTACGGCATCACGGTCGGCGGCCTGCTGCTGCCGATCGGCAGCCCGCCGAACTTGATCGGGCGCGAGCTGCTCGAGGCGGAGACCGGCGAGCCGATCACCTTCTTCGAGTGGTTCGTCATGGCGCTGCCGATCGTCGTCGTGATGTTCGTGGCGGTGATCGTCGTCTGCGTGCTCTTCAACCGCCCGGAGGTGAAGCACGTGTCGGGCGTCGAGGACTACGTGGCGAAGGAGCGTGGCAAGCTCGGCAAGTTCAGCCGCGGTGAGAAGAACACGCTGTTCGTGCTGGCGTTCGCGCTGATCGGCTGGTTCCTGCCCGGCCTCGTCGGCCTCTTCGCCGGCGACGACTCCACCGCCTACACCGAGGTCAGCGAGGCCTCGAACGAGGGCATCGTGGCGATCCTGGCCGCCGGGGCGCTGTTCGTGCTGCCGGTCGACTGGGCGCGGCGCAAGTTCACGCTGAACTGGAACCAGGCCACCCAGATCGACTGGGGCACGGTGATCCTGTTCGGCGGCGGCCTCGTGCTCGGCACGCTGCTGTCCGAGACCGGGCTGGCCGGGGTCGTCGGCGAGTCGCTGTCCGACTCGCTCGGGGTGTCCAGCCTCGTGGGCGTGACGATCGTGGTCGTGATCGTCTCGGTGCTTGTCTCCGAGACCACCAGCAATACCGCCAGCGCGGCGATCATGGTGCCGATCGCGATCTCGATCGCGGCGGCGTCCGACCTCAACCCGACGATCCCGGCGCTCGCCGCGATCTTCGGCGCGAACTACGGCTTCATGCTGCCGGTCTCGACGCCGCCGAACGCGATCGTCTACTCGTCCGGCATGCTGCCGATCACCCGGATGCTCAAGGCGGGAGCCGTGTTCGACATCATCGGCGCGGTCCTATGCGTGGTCGGCGTGATAGCGATGGCGAACCTGGTGGGCCTGGCGTAGCGAAGCCCGCCGCTCTGGCGATCGCCGCCGGGGCCACAACCGTGCTGCCGGGCTTCCTGGTGGGCGCGCTCGCGCTCCAGATCCGCGGCGACCTCGACG
>JBOGXT010000279.1:0-2355 GCA_050694635.1 Thermoleophilaceae bacterium | reverse complement strand
GCGCCACACCGTCGAGCTCGGGGCCTACCGGATCGACCGCGCGCCGGTCACGAACGGGCGGTACCGCGACTTCGTGGAGGACGGCGGCTACCGCCGCCGCGAGCTGTGGACGGAGGCGGGCTGGGTGCTCCGCGAGCGCGAGGGGTGGGAGCGCCCGCGCTACTGGACCGCGGACGGCGGCGAGCGGCGCTTCGACCGGACCGAGGAGCTCGAGCCGGAGCTGCCGGTGATACACGTCTCGTGGTTCGAGGCCGACGCCTACGCCCGCTGGCGCGGGGCGCGCCTGCCGAGCGAGGCCGAGTGGGAGCACGCCGCCGCGCTCGCCGAGCCGGAGCGCGGCGCGCTCGACCAGCTCGGCTTCGGCCCCGGTCCGGCCGGGCCGTTCGTGGGCGACTGCTGGGAGTGGACGTCGAGCGAGTTCGGCGGGTACCGCGGCTTCGAGGCGCACCCCTACCGCGAGTACTCGGAGGTCTTCTTCCGCGGCGGCTACCGCGTGCTGCGCGGCGCCTCGTGGGCCACGCGTTCGCGCGTGGCGCGGGTGACGTTCCGCAACTGGGACCACCCCCAGCGGCGACAGATCTTCGCCGGCTTCCGCTGTGTAGAGGATCCGCTGCGCACTCGGCCGAGCCGAGCGCTTCGGGCCGGGGACGCGTCGTGAACGTCGTCATCGAGCGCCACGAGGTACACGACACGCTGGCCGACGACGTGCGCGACGGACTGACCCGCTCGCTCAAGGAGCTTCCGCCGAAGTACTTCTACGATGAGCGCGGCTCGCTGCTGTTCGACCAGATCACCTCGCTGCCCGAGTACTACCCGACCCGCTGCGAGCGCTCGATCCTGAACCGCCACGCGCCGGCGATCGTGGCGCGCACCGGCGCGGAGGAGCTGGTCGAGCTGGGCTCGGGCACAGCGTCGAAGACGCGCGCGCTGCTCTACGCGATGGCGGGCACCGGCTCGCTGCGGCGCTACGTGCCCTTCGACGTCGACGAGTCGGTCGTGCGCGCGTGCGCGCTCGAGCTGATCGAGCTCTACCCGGGCCTGCGGGTGCACGGCGTGGTCGGCGACTTCAGCCGGGACCTCGAGCGGGTGCCGGACGGTCGGCGCCGCCTGTTCGCCTTCCTCGGAGGGACGATCGGCAACCTCTACCCCGCCGAGCGGGCGCACTTCCTCGGGCGTGTGCGGGAGCTGATGGGCCCGGACGACCGGCTCGTGATCGGCACGGACCTGGTGAAGGACCGCGCGATCCTGGAGGCGGCCTACAACGACAGCGCCGGCGCCACAGCCGAGTTCAACCGCAACGTGCTGCGCGTGATCAACGCCGGGCTCGAGGCCGACTTCGACCCGGACGCCTTCGAGCACGTCGCGTTCTTCGACGAGGCCAACTCGTGGATCGAGATGCGCCTGCGCGCCAACGGCGCCCAGCGCGTGCGCATCGACGGCGCCGACCTGGAGGTCACGTTCGCGGACGGCGAGGAGATCCGGACCGAGATCAGCGCCAAGTTCACCCGCGAGGCGGTGGAGCGCGAGCTGCGGGAAGCCGGCCTGCGCCTCGACGACTTCTTCACGGACGGCTCGGCGCTGTTCGGGCTGGCGTTCGCCAGAGCCGGAGGCTCCTCCTAGCCACAGGCGACGACTGCACGATCGAGGTCGTCGTCTGGCCGTAGATGGCGAAGCGGTCGATCACCTCTTCCATGTGGTCGACGTCTCGCACGTGCGCCTTCATGAGGTAGCAGTCGTCCCCGGTGATGCGGTGGCATTCGACGACCTCGGGCGTTCGCCGGGCCAGCTCGGCGACCTTCTTCAGCTCGCGCGGTGCCGGGCGGATGCGCAGCACGACCGCCAGCTCGTAGCCCAGCGCCCGTGGATCGATCTCGGCCCGGTAGCCGATGATCACGCCCGCCTCCTCCAGGCGCTGAAGCCGGTCCGCCACCGCCGGTGAGGAGAGCCCTACCCGGCGGCCCAGCTCGGCCAGCGACAGGCGGGCGTCGGCCTCGAGCTCCCGGAGCAGGGCCATGTTGGTGGCGTCAACGCCGATTTGGCTTCGATTCGCAAGCATACGCCGCATTCTACCTTCGACTGATCCTGGCTGCCCGGGTGCAGGGGACGGGATCGTGTAGGTCTGCCTCCGCACGTCTACTTCGTCGTCAGCGCCGTCTTCCACTACCTCGGCCCCGCCTTCGCGGTCCTGCTGTTCGCCCGCGTCGATGTGCTCGGCGTCGCCTGGCTGCGGATCGCCGCCGCCGCGCTCGTGTTCGCGCGTTGGCGGCGTCCCTGGCACGTGCTCAGGCATCCCACCGTGATCGCGTGGGGCGTCGTCCTGGCGCTGATGAACTGCTGCTTTTACAGCGCGATCGA
>JBOGXT010000278.1:0-5418 GCA_050694635.1 Thermoleophilaceae bacterium | reverse complement strand
GCCCTCGGCCGGCCGGTCGTCGGAGGCCGGCGACACCGCGGGGTCGCGTCCCTCCGGCCCCTGGCCTCCGCCGGTGGCCGCCGGTCCCTTCGCGTCGGTGGTGAGGTTGCGCCCGTCCTCGGGGTCGAACAGGTGGACCCGCGAGGCGTCCACCCACAGCTCGGACTCCTGACCCGGGCGCACCCGGCTCTGCGGGTCGAGCCGGGCCACGATGCGACCTTCCTCGCCCGCCATGGGGACTTCCCCGCCGCCGACGTCCTCGGCCAACTCGCGCAGCTCCTGCGACTCGATCGCCTGGTCGGAGGCCACCGTGAAATGGGCATAGAGCTCCGAGCCGAGCGACTCGAGCACCTCGATCTTGGCCTGGAAGGTCGAGCCGCGGTCGCGCGCTTCGCCGGTCAGCGCGGCGTCCTCGAAGTTCTCCGGCCGGATGCCCGCGATCAGCTGCTTGTCGTCCGTGCGACCGACCCGCTCGCGCACCTCCTGCGGCAGGCGCACCTCGCCAATCGGAAGCTTGATGGTGTCGCCCTGCACCGTCGCCGGCATGAAGTTCATCGCCGGCGAGCCGATGAAGCCCGCCACGAACAGGTTGACCGGCTCGTTGTAGAGCTCCATCGGGCTGCCCACCTGCTGGAGCATCCCGGAGCGCATCACGGCCACTCGGTCGCCCAAGGTCATGGCCTCGGTCTGGTCGTGGGTCACGTAGACGGTGGTGGTACCCAGGCGCTGCTGGATGCGCGAGACCTCGGTGCGCATCTGCACGCGCAGCTTGGCGTCGAGGTTGGAGAGCGGCTCGTCCATCAGGAACGCCGCCGGGTCGCGCACGATCGCGCGGCCCATCGCCACGCGCTGGCGCTGGCCACCGGACAGCTGGGAGGGCTTGCGGTCGAGGTGCGGCTCGAGGTCGAGGATGCGCGCCGCTTCCGTGACCTTCTTGTCGATCTCCCCCTTGTCGGAGCCACGGAGCTGCAGCGCGAAGCCCATGTTCTGGCGGACGCTCATGTGCGGGTAGAGCGCGTAGTTCTGGAACACCATCGCGACGTCGCGGTCCTTTGGCGCGCGGTCGTTCACGACCTCGTCGCCGATCCGCAGCTCGCCCTCGGTGATGTCCTCGAGGCCGGCGATCATCCGCAGCGCCGTCGACTTGCCGCAGCCCGACGGGCCGACCAGGATGACGAACTCGCCGTCCGCGATCTCGAGGTCCATGTCCCGCACGGCCTCGTAGCCGTCGGGGTAGCGCTTGGTGAGCTTGTCCAGCGTGATCTGGGCCATCCTGCTTCTCCTTATCCCTTGACGGCGCCGGCGGTCAGGCCCGCCACGATCCGGCGCTGGAAGATCAAGACCATGATGATGATGGGGACTGTGACCACGACTGCCGCCGCTGAGACGGCGCCGATCGGCTGCTCGAACTGCGAGGCACCTGTGAAGAATGCCAGCGCCGCCGGCACGGTGCGAGCGTTGTCGGTCGAGGTCAGCGTGTTGGCGAAGATGAAGTCGTTCCAGGCGAAGATGAAGACCAGGATCGCCGCGGTGAAGACGCCGGGCGCGGCCAGCGGCACGATGATCTTGCGGAAGGCCTGGAACGGCGTCGCGCCGTCCACCTGGGCCGCCTGCTCGAGCTCCCAGGGGATCTCGCGGAAGAACGCCGACAGCGTGTAGATCGCGAGCGGCAGCGTGAAGGTCATGTAGGGGATGATCAGGCCCGGCCAGGTGTCGTACAGCCCGATCGCGCGCCACATGTCGAACAGCGAGCCGACGATCGAGATCGGCGGGAACATCGCCACCGCCAGGGCGCCGGAGAGGATCACCGTCTTGCCGGCGAAGTCCAGGCGCGAGGTGGCGTAGGCGGTCATCGCCGCAAGCACGATCGAGATCAGCGTGGCGATCCCGGCGATGCCCAGCGAGTTGATCAGCGCGGCGATGAAGGTGTCGTCCGAGAAGACGACGTCGTAGTTGTCGAACGAGAACCCCGAGAAGAACTTGCCGTCGCCGACCTCGTCCGGCGTCTTCAGCGACAGCGACGTGATCCAGACGACCGGGATCAGCGCGTAGAACAGGACCACCAGGATCGCGATCGACCAGAACGCCCGGTCCTTGTTCGTGTGCTGCATCTCAGGTCTCCCCTCGCTGCTGCGCGGTGCTCGTGCCGAGCCCCTTCACGAACAGGATCGCGATGAGGATCACGCAGATGAAGATCAGGATGGACACCGCCGAGCCCAGCCCCAGGTTCACCCGGTTGATGAGGATGTTGTAGCCCAGGATCGACACGCTCTCCGTGCCTAACGCGCCGCCCGGTTGGATGATGAAGATGTTGTCGAAGATGCGGAACGCGTCGAGCGTGCGGAACAGCAGCGCGACCAGGATCGCCGGGCGCATCAGGGGCAGCGTGATCCGGAAGAAGCGCTGCAGGGTGGTCGCGCCGTCGACCTTTGCCGCCTCGTGCAGCTCGTCCGGCACGAGCGCGAGCCCGGCCAGGAGCAGCAGCGCCATGAACGGCGTCGTCTTCCAGACCTCGGCGAGGATGATCACGAACAGGGAGCCCTCCTTGTTCGTGAGCGGCGCGTAGTCGTCCGGGACGAGCGGCAGGCCGGGGACGAAGCCGCTGGTGGGGTCGAACGCGTAGCGCCACGCGAACGCCGCCACAACCGTGACGATGCCGTACGGAATCAGGATTGCCGCCCGCACGGGCCCGCGGCCGAAGATGGCGCGGTGCATGACCAGCGCGATCAACATGCCGAGCACCAGCTCGAGCGCCACCGAGATGACCGTGATGATGAGCGTCGTGACGAGGTCCGACCACCAGGTGCTCGAGCTGAGCACGTCGGCGTAGTTCGACAGCCCGACGAACTCCTTGTCGTCGGGGAAGCGCAGGTCGAACTTCTGCAGCGAGAGGTAGAAGGCGTAGCCGATCGGATAGCCGGTCACGACGAGCATCGCGATCACGGCCGGCGCGCAGAGCATCCACGCGAGCTTGCGCTCGGCCTTGGCGCGATCGGTGACGCGCCTCTTCTTGGGGGCCGGAGCGGTGCGGGCCGAGGTCGTTGCCGCCTCCATCAGAAGATCTCCCCCTGGCCGGCCTTGCCGATGCGGTCGCGCAGCTTCTCGACGATGCCGTCCGGGTCGACGCCGTCGGGCGGGTGGTACGTCTTCTGGATCGCGAGCGAGATGTCGCTGTAGGCCGGCGTGATCGGACGCGGCCCGGCGTTGTCGATCGACTCGCGCAGCAGGTCGGCGAACGGGAACGCCTTGGTGACCTTCTGGTTCTCGTAGACCGACTCGGTTGTGGGCGGCAGGCCGCCCAGCTCGGCGGCGAGGGCCTGGTGGTCCTCGTTGGCGAGGCACTCGGCGGCGTCGAAGGCGAGGTCGGGGTTGTTGGAGAACTCCGACACCGCGAGGTTGAAGCCGCCCAGCGGCGGCCGGCTCGGCTCGCCCTTGTCGGTGCGCGGGTACGGTGCCCAGCCGATCTTCTCCTGGAAGCCCTCGATCGCCTCGGCGCTCGGGTAGATGAACGTGTAGTTGATCTGGTAGTCCGAGCGGCCCGACTCGAAGCCGATGCGCGCCTCGTCCTCGCGGTTGGTCGAGAGTCCGGGCGGCGCCGCCTCCGTCGCGAGCTTGCTCTCGATCTCGGCCGCACGGGCGGCGCTCTCGTCCACCTGCGCCTCGCCTGCCTGGTTGACGATCTCGCCGCCGGCGCCCGCGATCAGCGCGTTGATCCAGACGACCAGGCCCTCGTACTGCGCCCCCTGGATCTCGACGGACGTGCCGTTCTCGGCCGCCTGGTCGATCATCTCGTCCCAGGTGAAGTCGTCCGGCGGGGCGTCCACGCGATCCTTGCGGTACCAGAGCAGCTGCGTGTTGCTCGTGAACGGGATCGCCCAGATTTGATCCTGGTAGCGGACCGTCTCGAGCGGTCCCTCGAGCTTGCCCTCCTCGGCGGTGCTGCGACGCTCGCCCTCCCAGGGCTTGATCCAGCCGGCCTCGGCGAACTCGGCCGTCCAGATCACGTCGAGCGCCATCACGTCGATGTCGTCGTCCTCGGCCGCGAGGCGCCGCACGAGCAGCTCGCGCTGCTGGTCGGCGATGTTCGGCAGCTTCACGTAGTTGATCGTGTAGCGGCCGCCGGCCTGCTCGTTGCAGTCGTCGACGGCCATCTGGTAGGAGCCGCCGGGCTCGTTGAACGCGTACCAGTTGATCGCCCGCGGGCCGCTGCCACCCTCGTCGCCGCCGACGCCGCAGGCCCCGAGAGCGAGGCCCGCGACCAGCACCGCGATGGCCTCAATCCTCCGTGATCGCACCCGCATGCGCCGCGAGCGTATCGCCTTGAAGCGCGCCGTGCACCGTTGCAAGACGCGGCTCACCGGGGAGTGCAACGGGGCGCGGCTCGTCGGTTGTGTTCACGGCCACCGTGTGGCCGCCGCGCCGGTACGCCACGACCCCGTCGGCCGCCTCGAGCAGCTCGAACTCGCCGCCGAGCTCGCGCCGCAGCGCGATCAGCTCGCGCACGAGCGAGAGCGTCGAGGCGGGGTCGTCGCGCTGGGCCTCGACGCTGCGCTCGCCGGGGTCGACCGGCGGCAGCCAGGGCTGCCCTGTCGAGAACCCGCCGCCCGGGGAGCCGTCCCATTGCATCGGGTGGCGGAAGCGGTCGCGCCCCGCGCGGTCGTACCTCGATTCGCCGGGCGGGCCGTCGCCCTGGGCGATCTCGTCGCCCTGGTAGAGGAACGCAGGGCCGGGCAGCGTCAGCAGCATCATCGCCGCCGCCCTGGCGTTCTCGCTTCCAAAGCGCGTGGCGAGCCGACCGAAGTCGTGGTTCGACATGACCCAGGCCGCCTGCCCGGGCACCTGTGTGCACGCCTCGATCGCCCGGTTCAGCACTCGCGCGTCCCACGAGGTGAGCAGCAGCTCGAAGGCGAACACCGCATCGAAGTGGTCGGAGTAGGGCTGCCAGCGCACGCTCGGCAGGTAGACCTCGCCCACGAGGAAGGCGTCGCCCACGGCCTCACGGATCTTGGCGATCGCCTCGCCCGTGTCGGGCGCGTTGCGTGAGTTGCTGAGCGCGAGCTTGGCCTCCTCCTCGCTGACGGGCAGGCCGTAGGGATCGGCGGCGGGCGGGTCGTCGCGCAGCTCGGTGTCCTTCAGCAGCCGGTCGATCGCGTCGATCCGGTAGCCGTCCGCGCCGCGCTCGAGCCAGAAGCGCAGCACGTCCCGCATCGCCGCGATCACATCGGGGTTGCGCCAGTCGAGGTCGGGTTGCTCGGGATAGAACGAGTGGAGGTAGAAGCGCCCGTTCAGCGGGCTCCACGACGAGCCGCCGAAGGCGGACAGCCAGTTGTTCGGCTCGTCGCGCCAGATGTACCAGTCGGGATGCTCCCGGAACCAGGGGTGCTCGATCGACGTGTGGCAGGGGACGATGTCGAGCAG